>NZ_VWWM01000027.1:0-268 GCF_011752945.1 Paraburkholderia sp. Cy-641 | reverse complement strand
TCTACGATACTGTACATGTTAACGCTTTATAGTATTGCAGTATATCACTGACAGTACTATCTATGATCATCGTATGTACACTTGATATATATATGAATTATCTAAGGAGAGATTGATTTGTAGTTTTGACGCACGTATGTCATGCTGTTCATCTTCTATCAGTCTTTAATTATTTGTCATGTTGTTATTTCATTCTTAAGAACTACATTTTTTTTTTTTTTTTTTTTTTTTTTAATGATCCGCCGACCACCGATATCTACACGACGCT
>NZ_VWWM01000026.1:0-109011 GCF_011752945.1 Paraburkholderia sp. Cy-641 | reverse complement strand
CATCGACCTGCAATTCGGCGCCGTCGAGCGGCACACCGGCCGGCACCGGAAAGTAGTACTCGCGGCTCGCCCGCGGCGCATCGAGCACGGCGACGTCACGCACGCCGAGATCGCGCAGTGCGACGGTTCGCGTCGTCACGCTGTTGCCTGCACTGGTCAGCGCCTCGGCAAAACCATCGGCGGATGCGGCGGCGGCTGGAACCGGCGCGAAGCCGCCGGTGGCCGCGAGCGCGCAGCCCAGCAACAAACCGGCGATATGCAGGCAGCGGGAAGCCCCGCTACGGCGAATGCGTGCGAAGCGCTCGGCACGCGAAGCAGAGGTTGAATTCACGATCGTCTGTCAGGAAAGAAGCGGCGGGAGCGGACGTGCTGGATGCGGGCGCTACGCCTCGCCGGCAAATTCGAAGGAAGAGGCGTGCCGGCGCGCGGGCGGATCGGCTGCATCGGTGAGCGTTGCGGGGAAGTCCGCGAAGGGTTTGCCTGTCAGCGCCGCTACGATGCGTTGCGATGCCAAGCCGTCGCCATATGGATTGCACGGAATCGGCCCGGGTGCATCGTCGAGCCGTTCGAGGCAGGCTAGCACGGCATCGCAGATACCCTCACGGCTCGTGCCGACGAGCTGCACCGTACCGGCCTCGACCGCCTCGGGGCGCTCCGTGACGTCACGCATCACGAGCACCGGTTTGCCGAGCGCAGGGGCCTCTTCCTGAATGCCACCCGAGTCGGTCAGGATGATCGACGCGCGCTGCATAAGCCTCACGAAGCTCAGATAGTCGAGCGGCTCGATCAAATGAACGTGCGGCACCTCGCCAAGCGTCGCCTGCACCGGTCCGCGCACGTTGGGATTCAAATGCACCGGATAGACGATCTGCACCTTCCCGCTGCGCGCCAGATGGTTGAGCGCCTCGCAGATACGCGCGAAACCGTCGCCGAAGCTCTCGCGGCGATGTCCGGTAACGAGCAGCACCGGCAAAGCGTCGTCGAGCGGCGGCACGCGCGCGTCGAGTTCGGCACGCAGCGCGGCGTCGCCGTCCAGGCGAGCGGCAATGGCCAGCAGCGCATCGATCACCGTGTTGCCGGTCACCACAATCCGGCCATGCAGGTGTTCGGCTTCGAGATTCGACTTCGAACGCGGGGTCGGCGCGAACATCAGGTCGCTCATGACGTCGACCACGCGACGGTTCATTTCTTCTGGCCACGGCTGCATCAGGTTGCCGGTACGCAGCCCAGCTTCGACGTGCCCGACTGGTATGCGGCGATGGAAGGCGGCCAGCGCCGCCACCGAGGCGGTCGTGGTGTCGCCGTGCACGAGCACGCGGTCCGGCCCCGTGGCGGCAAGCACCTCGTCGAGTGACGTCAGGAGCCGCGCACTCAGGCCATTGAGTGTCTGATTGGCCGTCATCACCGCCAGATCGTAATGCGGCTTGATGCCGAAAAGATCAAGCACCTGACCGAGCATCGATCCGTGCTGGCCAGTCACGCAAACAACTGATTCAACTTCCGCCTCGCGTTCGAGTCGCATGACGAGCGGCGCCATCTTGATGGCTTCCGGTCGCGTGCCAAATATCGACAGAATTCTGGACCCCATAGCGTTGTTGTTACCGTCGTTTTTGTTTTGGTGTCACTAAAAATTAATCGAGCCGGATGCTATATCGACTCCCCCGAAGGGAAAGAATTCTAAGCGGCCTTATCCTAAAAAAGCCAGTGTTTATCGAGCCAAACTGCAAATTATTGATAAATTAATATAAGGAAAATTTAAATTCGCAAAACGCAAACGTTTGGCGATTTTCTGTCCATAGGTGAAACCTGGAAATTCGTGAAAATAGCGGCTTATACAGCGCAAATAATTGCCGCCGGGACGTGCCCGGCGAATAGCGCTATCAGCCGGCAAAAAGACGGCAAGTCGTGCCCCTATTGAGCAGGAAAACTTGACGGGAGAAAGATCAGCAAGAGCACGGGTGTCGACAATAACCGGTTTTATCCCGGCGCCGAACCGCCAACGAAAATGAACGCGCTCCAAAACGGAAACGACACGAATATGACCTCAATCCGGTCGTGTATTGGCGGGAGAGATGAAAAGTTTGTGCCGCATGCGGCATAGATTGCGCGAGCGATTTACAACGGTTCCGAACCCCGCACCGGTCACTCGTCGTCACGCCTCGAATCGGCGAGTCCGAGCACATCGAGGTAGGTCGTCAACGAACGCAGCACGGAGTGGGCGACCAGCACGAAAATGCTGTCATAGTTGCCGCTCACGCAGGCTTCGTCCAGGGCATCGTAGTAGGCGAGCCGGTCCTCTTTCCGGATGATCGCCGGCGGATAACCGGCCTTCATCAACTCGAAGTTCAGAAGCAGCCGACCGGTTCGGCCATTGCCATCCACGAACGGATGAATCCTGACGAACCGCGTATGCAGTTTCGCGGCCCGCTCGACCGGATGCATCGCTCCCGCGCCGTCATACCACGCGATCAACTGCTTCATTTCCGCCGGCAGATGCAGAAAATCGGGCGGCGTCGTGCTGGCGCCCGCGATCACCACGTTCTCCTGGCGATAACGGCCTGCCTCCTTGTCGTCGATCGCCTTGAGCACCAGTGCGTGAATATTCCGGATCTGCCACTCCGAGAGCGTTTCGCTTTTCGCGACGATCTCTTCGACATACAGGATCGCGTCGCGATGATTCATCGCCTCGAAGTGCTCGCGCAACGACTTTCCGCCTACGGTAATACCCTCGAGCACGACCTTGGTTTCGCGCAGTGTGAGCGTATTTCCCTCTATCGCATTCGAGTGATAGGTCCACTCGAGCAGAAGCTTTTCGCGCAGCGACGCGAGCGTGTGGGGCGGCAGCGGGCGTGCCGCATCGAGTTGCGTTTTGCTGGCATCGACCGTTTGCAGCAGCGCCTGTAGTTGGAGAGTCATCACGTTTCCGTGTCGCAAGGAATCGGCACATCGAGGGCAAGCACCCGGGCCTGTGGAAGAGTCGCGTTATTTCTCATTCTCGAGTTGGCGCTCGAGCGCCTCGATGGCCCAGCCAGGACAAGGCCGTGCGCTCGGCGTCCCGGGCTTCGCGAGCCAGGTCCGTACCGTGCGCGGCGAACAGGGCCGTTGCGTCTGCCGGGCAATCAAGGCGGCACTCTCGACCTGCGTGACGCCGGCTTGCTGCAACAGTACGAGATATTTTTCCCGATTGGTCATCGACGTACCGGCATAACAGACGGGCGCGTCGTGCATGATAGGCACATGTGCCTATCATAGCATCGGCTCATCCTCCCTCGGAATCGCACGCGGTTGCCCGCATCACTCCCCCGCCCCAGCCTCTCACCCCACCCGCGCGTAATAAAGATTCTGCGGATGCTTCGCCTCCGCGAAGAAAAACCAGCGCTCGGCAACGAGCCCCGCATACTGCACGAGCGAGGCCGCGGCCAGCAGCCCGAACGACACGTCAATCGAATGCAGGCTCGCGCCGAGCGCGATCAACAGCACTGGCGCAACGAACGCAGCCGCGAGAAAAGCCCATTTAACGCCACGCAACGTCCCCGCCGACTTGCCGTGGAAAAACTCGCGCAGATTGAACGCGCCCGCCGTGAAGCCGCGCGTCACCTGCACGAGCTTCGGGTTGCGAATGCCGGTGGCGCTCTGCACGGTCGACTTCGGCCGCAAGCGCGCATTGCGCACGAGCGAGGCCGAACGGCTCGCGCATCCCGCCAGCGTCAGCAGACACGCGCAGATCGCGAGCCCGGCCGTCAACGCAGGCGCGAGCCATGCGCTGAGCGCCGTCGCGAGCGTGAAGCCCGATGCGCAGCCGAGCAACACGAAGTTGACGAGCGTAAGCGGCGTCGCCCATTCCTGCAGAAAGCGCAGGCAGGCATAGATCATCGCGGTGCAGACGAATAGCGCCACGCTCGCGAGCACGCCGAGCCAGCCGAGCGCAAGCGACCACGGCCAACCAAATGCGTGCGCGACGCCATACAGGCACGCGCACGCGAGAAACGCGGGCAGGCACAGGCATTCGCGCGACAGCCACGAGGTGCGCCACATCGCAATCGCACGCCATGCGCGTTCGGGATGGCCGAGATGGAAGAACGACGCGATCAGTCCGAGGCCGCCCAGCACCACGGCCAATGCCGCGCCGGCGACGTAAAACGCGGTCGCGGCGACCGGTTGCGCAACGAGACCCCACCACGCCGCACTCTCCACGCCGACGAGCGCAATCAGCAAGCCCTGCGCCGCGCCGCTCAAAGTCGTCAGGAATACGACGGAAAATGCCGGATTCATCGTGAGGTCTCGCCGTTGTTCATGCTGTTGTTCAGATGCGCTTCGCCATCGACGCGAGATGCAGTTCGCCGCGTCCGAGCTGCGCTTCGAGTTCCGATGCGAGTTCCGCTTCGGGCGAGGCCGGCACGGGCGTCGAACCGTCGGCCGCCGAGCCGGACGATTTGCACGCGCATGCGTCGCCACCGCAACCGGCGGACGTGGTCGGCACGCGCGGCAAATAATGATTCGCGGGACGCGTGCCCCACTCCGGCATCAACTGATAGCCGCCGCGCTCCCTGATCGCTTGCGACACGACGGACTGCGGATCGTGAATGTCGCCGAAGAGCCGCGCCGAAGTCGGGCACGCGAGCACGCAAGCGGGCTGGCGATCGCGCTCGGAGAGCTTGTCATCGTGAATGCGATCGACGCACAGCGTGCACTTGGTCATCTCCTTGCGCCCTTCGTCGAGCTCGCGCGCGCCGTACGGACACGCCCACGCGCAATACTTGCAGCCGATGCAGCGATCGAAATCGACCAGCACGAGACCATCTTCCTTGCGCTTGTAGCTCGCGCCGGTCGGACACACGGGCACGCACGGCGGGTCCTCGCAATGCAGGCAGGACTTCGGAAAATGGATCATCTCCGTGTCGGGGAAACTGCCCGCCTCGAAACTCTGCACGCGGTTGAAGAACGTACCGGACGGGTCCGCGTCGTAGGGGTTGAAGTCCGCGAGACTGCCCGACTCGCCCGACGTGTTCCACTCCTTGCAGCTCGTCACGCATGCCTGGCAACCCACGCACACGTTCAGGTCGATCACCAGCGCCATCTGGGTCATCGCATGCTCCTTGCCGTTGCTTCCGCCATCGTCATCGTTACTTGCGGCGGGCCGCGCCGCGCAGACGCGCCGCGAATTCGCCACGGCCCGCGAAATAGGTCTGCACGATGCGCGACACGACACCACCGCCGCCCACCGAGCCGGGCAATTCAGGCATCGCGGCGAATTGCGGCAACGTATGCCGCGCGTCGGCTTCGGCGGGATAGATCCGCACACGCACGTCGTACCACGCAGCCTGCCCCGTCACCGGATCGGAGTTCGACAGACGCGCGGCCTGCCCATCGCCGCCGGGCAGTTCGTCGGTAATCAGGTGATTGAGCAGGAAGCCGCGCTGCGATTCGTTCGCGCCGGGGCCGAGATTCCACGCGCCGGCCGCCTTGCCGATCGCGTTCCAGGTCCATACGGTTCCCGGCTCGACGGTTTCGCTGAAGCGCGCCATGCAGCGCACGCGGCCCCATTGCGATTCGACGTAGATCCAGCCGCCATCGGCAATGCCTTGTGCCGACGCCGTTTGCGGATTCACATAAAGATAGTTCTCCCCATGAATCTGCCGTAGCCACGCGTTCTGCGAATCCCACGAGTGATACATCGCCATGGGCCGCTGCGTGAGCGCCGTCAGCGGAAACCGCGCGAGATCGGTCGCGGCGCTTTCGAGCGGCGCATACCAGAACGGCAGCGGATCGAAATAGGTTTCGAGGCGCGCACGCAGATGCTCGGGCGGTTGTCGGCCGCTCGTGCGCCCTTGCGCCGCGAGCCTGAATTTCTGCATCACGTCCGAGTAAAGCTGGATCAGGATCGGCTCGCCGAATTTGCGGAAGCCGTTTTTGACCGCCCAGTCGAGATACGGTCCGTTGCAGTTGCGCATGTACTGCAAGGTCTCGGGCAAGCGGTAATGGAACACGCAGTTGTTCTTCGCGTACTGCTCCCATTGGCGCGGATTCGGCTCGCCCACGAGCGCCTTGTCGCCGTCCTTGCCGCGCCAGCCGATCAGAAAGCCGACGCCGGAATCGGGCGACGTGGTGTGATTGACGATGAAGTCGGGATAGTCGCGAAAGCGCCGCGCGCCGTCCGCCGTGGTGAAAGCCGGAAACTTCAGGCGCGCCGCAAGTTCGATCAGCACTTCCTGAAACGGCTTGCACTCGCCGGTCGGCGGCACGACCGGCACACGCACCGAATCGACGGGACCGTCGAACTCGGAGATCGGCCGGTCGAGCATCGACATCGCGTCATGGCGTTCGAGATAGGTCGTGTCGGGCAGGATCAGATCGGCGAACGCGGTCATCTCCGACTGGAACGCATCGCACACGACGAGAAACGGAATCTTGTACTCGCCGTTCGCGTGCCTGTCGACCAGCATCTCGCGCACCTTCATCGTATTCATCGACGAATTCCACGCCATATTGGCCATGAAGATCATCAGCGTATCGATCGGGTACGGATCGCCGCGCCAGGCGTTGGTGATGACGCTATGCATGACGCCATGCACCGCGAGCGGATACTCCCACGAGAACGCCTTGTCGATGCGCACGGGGCCGCCGTGTTCGTCGACGAACAGATCCTCGGGCGCGGCGGGCCAGCCGAGCGGGCCGGTCGCGAGCGGCGTATTCGGCTTGACCGCGTCGGGACTGTTCGGCGGTTTCGCCGACGGCGGCACCGCGCGCGGAAACGGCGACTTGTGACGAAAGCCGCCGGGCCGGTCGATCGTGCCGAGCAGCGACATCAGCACCGCCAGCGCGCGAATCGACTGGAAGCCGTTCGAATGCGCGGCCAGCCCGCGCATCGCATGAAAGGCAACCGGATTGCCACTGACCGTTTCGTGCGTTTCGCCCCAGGCATCGGTCCAGCGGATCGGCAGCGTGATGCGATGCCGGCGGCTCGTTTCGATCATTTCGCCGGCGAGACGGCGGATCGTTGCCGCCGCGATGCCGGTGATTTCTGCGGCCCACTCCGGCGTGCAAGCGGCGACGCGCTCGCGCAGCAACGCGAACGACGGCGTGACCGGTTTGCCGTCCTCGAGCGTATAGCGGCCGTCGAGCGCGGGCGTGACGCCCGGCGTGTGATGCGGCACCGCGCGCTGCGCGGCCGGGTCCCACCAGAGATGGTTCTGCGGAAACAGCGGATTGCCCACGGGCCGCCGCGGATCGCGCACGAAGAGGCCGAAGTTCTCGCTACCCTCGTCGAGATCGATCAGCTCGGCCGCATTCGTGTAGCGGCGCACGAACTCGTGATCCCACGCGTCGGCGGCGATCAGTTCGTGCAGGAACGCCATGAAGAGCGCGCCGTCGGTGCCGGGCTTGATCGGCACCCACTCGTCGGCAATCGCCGCATAGCCGGTGCGGACCGGATTGATCGCGATGAAGCGGCCGCCCGCGCGCTTGAACTTCGAGAGCGCGATCTTGAGCGGATTCGAATGATGATCCTCGGCCGTGCCGATCATGAAGAACAGCTTCGCGCTGTCGAGATCGGGCCCGCCGAACTCCCAGAACGAGCCGCCTATCGTATAGATCATGCCGGCCGCCATGTTCGCCGAGCAGAAGCCGCCATGCGCCGCATAGTTAGGCGTACCGAACTGCTTGGCGAAGAGACCGGTCAGCGCCTGCATCTGATCGCGGCCTGTGAACAATGCGAACTTCTTCGGATCGGTCGCGCGAATCGCGGCGAGGCGCTTTTCGAGCAGGTCGAACGCGACCTCCCACGAGACCGGCTCGAACTGCGCGCTGCCGCGCTCGGCGCCGGTCTTGCGCAGCAACGGCTGCGTAAGGCGCGCGGGCGAGTACTGCTTCATGATGCCCGAGGCGCCCTTCGCACAGATCACGCCCTGGTTGAGCGGATGCTCGGGATTGCCGTCGATGTAGCGCACCTCGCCATCGCGCAGATGCACGCGAATGCCGCAGCGGCACGCACACATGTAGCAGGTGGTGGTCTTGATGTCGAGCCGTTCGTTCTGCGTGCGGGCGCGATGCTCCATGGGCGATCTCCGGCGCGGTTGCGGATGAGCCGAAGCAGCGGGTCATCCGTGCTGCTCATACTACTCAGGCGGCTCATACGATAGCGACCATCGTATGCGCGTCGCCGTCACAAGGGAAATCGCGATTCGCGACGGAAACTATCCGGCTCGCCGATAGTTTCCGTTTGGCTTTCAGCGTTGCCGCCCCGCCGCGCCGTTCGGATTCAGATCGGCGTCAGCACTGGCTCGCCCGCGAAATGCCGCCGCGCGTTGGCGAGAAAGTTGTCGACCGACGCGGTGATCGCTTCCGGCGAGCGGCCGCCGACATGCGGCGTCAGCACCACGTTGCGCAGCCCGAGCAGCGCCTGCGGCGGTTCGGGCTCGCCCTCGTAGACGTCGAGCGCCGCGCCCGCCAGGGTTCCCGCTGCCAGCGCCCGGGCCAGGGCCGCCGTATCGACGACACTGCCGCGCGACACGTTGACCACGAAGCCGCGCGAACCGAGCGCCGCCAGCACGGTCTCGCCGATCAGATGCCGCGTGCCCGCGCCGCCCGGCGTCGCCACGACGAGAAAGTCGCTCCATTGCGCGAGTGCCGCGACGTTGTCGAAATAGCGCAGCGGCGAATCTTCGCGCGGCTTGCGGTTGTGGTAGCCGACCTCCATGTCGAACCCGGCGGCGCGGCGCGCGATCTTCGCGCCGATATGGCCGAGCCCGACGATCCCCAAACGTTTGTTCGACACATTCGGATGCAAGGGCAGATGATCGCGCCATACCCCTTCGCGCGTCGCCCGGTCGAGCTGCGGAATGTCGCGCACGACGGCCAGCAGCAACGCGAACGCGTGATCGGCGACGCAGTGATCGTTGGTGCCCGCGCCGTTGACGAGCACGACGCCGCGCGAGCGCGCGTGATCGACGGCGAGGTTTTCGTAGCCGGCGCCAAGCGCGCTCAGCAGTTCGAGTCGCGGCATGCGGTCGATTTCCGCGGCAGCAAGACCCGTCGTGCCGTTCGTCAGCACCGCGCGGATCGCCGCGCCGTGCGTGGCGAGCGCGGCTTCGCGCTGCGCCGGTTCGGGGGCGTAGACGACGTCGAACGCGGCCTCGACACTCGCGCGGCTCGCGTCGCTCAGAGGGATCAGAACCAGCAGGGATGGCTTCATGACGATAGTGTCCCGACGGGGTGAATGGACAAAGTTCGGACGGGGTTTGGACAGGGTTCAAGCCGAACCCATGATGCCCGAGTGTAGCAAGGTCGCGCGTGCGTGGCCGTCCCTTCGCCGCTTTGGCCGCTTTCGCCCCCCGGCGCCTGCGAAAAAAACGACGTCTCGCCAGTCTTTCGTTTCGGCGCGCGCGAAGCCGTCATAAAATAGCCGCACTTTCGATCCCGAGAACCTCATGCTGGATACCCTCACGAGCGGCTCTGCGCCTGTCAACGACGATTCCGGGATGTTCGAGCTCGCCCCCGTCTCGCTCTGGCTCGAAGACTTCAGCGGCGTGCAGACGCTGTTCGATGCATGGCGCGCCGCGGGCGTGACCGATCTGCGCGCCCATTTCGCGGAAGACCCGCACCGGGTTGCCGAATGCGCGCACCGCATCCGCGTCATCAAGGTCAATCGGCAGACACTCGCGCAGTTCGAGGCCGCCGACTTCGACACGCTCACGCATAACCTCGCGTCGGTGTTCCGCGACGACATGCTGAAGACGCACCTCGAAGAGCTGTGCCAGTTATGGGCCGGGCAATTGCACTTCACGAGCCACACGGTCAACTACACGCTCGGCGGACGGCGGCTCGACGTGCTGCTCAAGGGCGCCGTGCTGCCCGGTCACGAGGAACGCTGGGACCGCGTGCTCGTGTCGACCGAAGACATCACCGAACTCGAAGGCGCGCGGCGCCGCGTCTCGCTGGCCGAGCAGTACGCGCGCGGTCTCTTCGAGCATTCGCCGGTGTCGCTATGGGTCGAGGATTTCAGCGCGGTCAAGCGCCTGATCGACGGCGCGCGCGCGGCGGGCATCAGCGATTTCCGCGTGTTTACCGACGTGCATCCCGAGTTCGTCGAACGCTGCATGGCGGAGATTCACCTGCTCGACGTGAACCAGCACACGCTCGGCATGTTCGCCGCGAAGGACAAGAAGACGCTGCTCGCGCGTCTCGCCGACGTGTTCCGCGACGACATGCGCCCGCATTTCCGCGAGCAGCTGATCGACCTGTGGGACAACAAGCTGTTCCAGCAGCGCGAAGTGCTCAACTACTCGCTCGACGGCAACGAGGTGCACGTGCATCTGCAATTCTCGGTGCTGCCCGGCCACGAGGATAGCTGGGACCTCGTGCTCGTCGCGCTCACGGACATCACCGCGCGCAAGAAGGCCGAGGCCTACCTCGAATTCCTCGGCAAGCACGACGTGCTGACGAAGCTGCGCAACCGCTCGTTCTACGTCGACGAACTGAACCGGCTCGAACGCAAGGGGCCGTGGCCCGTGACGATCATCATGGCCGACCTGAACGGCCTGAAGCGCGTGAACGATCAGCTCGGCCATGCGGCCGGCGACGCGCTGCTGCGGCGCGCCGGCGAAGTGCTCGCGAAGGCGATGGAGCTGCCGTTCCACGCGGCGCGTATCGGCGGCGACGAATTCGCGATCCTGATGCCCGATACCGACGAGCGCGGCGGCGCCGCGATGATCGATTCGATCCATCAGCTCGTCGAGATGAACAACCAGTTCTATCCGGGCGCACCGCTGAGCTTCTCGATGGGCGCGGCGACCTGCCAGCGCGGCGACCGGCTCGAAGCGGGCGTACAGCGCGCCGATCTGCTGATGTACGAGAAAAAGCGCGCGCACTATGAGAACCAGCCGGCAACGGATGCTGGCGAGTAAGGGACGCTACCGGACGCTGCCGGCCGGTCGATCCGATCGCGTGCCGGCACGGCTTCGCAACTCGCCCGCTCAGGCGCCCGGAAACCTCAGCTCGAAGCGCACCACGCCCGGCATCGGGCACACCGCGCGCGCGGTGCCGCCATGCAGATGCATGATCGCCTTGACGATCGCGAGCCCGAGTCCGTTCGATTCGGTGAAGGCGCTGCGCGCCGCGTCGCCGCGATAGAAGCGGTCGAACAGACGGTCCAGTTGCGCGTCCGGAATCGGCGCGCCCTCGTTTTCGACCGTCACGGTCGCGCCCTGCTCGTCCTGCGCGCCGCTCAGGCGCACGACCGTATCGCCCGCGCCGTAACGCACCGCGTTGACGACCAGATTGTTGATCGCACGGCGGCATAGCATCGGGTTCGCCGACACCACGCCGGCCGCATCGACTTCGAAGCGCATGCCGCGTTCGTCGGCAAGACCTTCGAAATAATCTGCGATCCTGAGCAGTTCGCCTTGCAGGTCGACCGGCTGCCGCTCGATCGGCAAGCCCGCATGATCCGCGTGCGCGAGAAAGAGAATGTTCTCGGCGATATGACTGAGGCGATTCAGCTCTTCCAGATTCGATTCGAGCAGTTGCTGATATTCGTCGGCCTCGCGTGGTTGCGCGAGCGCGACCTGGGTCTGACCGATCAGCACGCCAACCGGCGTGCGGATCTCGTGCGCGAGGTCGGCGGAAAACTGCTGCAAGCGTTGATAGCCGTCCGCGAGACGATCGAGCATGGCGTTGAACGCGCGCGTGAGCTGACGCAGTTCGAGCGGCGCGGCCTCGCTGTCGAGACGCACCGCGAGATTCGCCGGGCTGATCTGCGCGGCGCGCGTCGCGATCTCGCGCACCGGCCGCAGCGCGCGGCGCAATACGCAGTAGGCGAGCAGCGTCGCGGCCAGCATGCCGATCAGCGTCGCGAGCACGATGCGGTTGCGGTACGCGGCCAGCATGCGCATTTCGTGGGTCATCGGGTGCCCCGCGATCACTTCGACTTCGGTACCGTCCTCGCGCGCTCTCGCCGTGGCGACCGCCCAATGCACGGGCACGCCGTCGGGCAGCAACGTCTGACGGATATCGGCGACGCCGGGCAGATTGCCCGCCGGACGCGCCGGCAAATCAGGCACCGCGAGATTGCCCGGATTCACGTCGACGAACGGCGCTTCGCCCGGGCGGCGAAACAGCAGCACGTCCTCCTCCGCGCCGAGCATCGTCTCGAACAGCAGCGGCCGCTTCTTCAATTCGCTAACCGAATAAAGATCGTGCACGATGCGGCTGAAATGCTCGACGCGGCCGGTCAGCACGACGTCGGCGCGGCGCTGCAGCGATACTTCGGCTGACTGATAGAAATACGCGCCGAGCGAGCCGATCACGACGCACGCGATCAGCGCGAACAGTATCGTCGTGCGTGCGATCAGCGAGCGTTCGGTCCACAGTTTCATGCGCCGTCGCCGAACGTGTAGCCGATGCTGCGCACCGTGTGAATCAGCTTCTTCTCGAACGGATGATCGATCTTCGCGCGCAACCGCTTGATCGCCACGTCGACCACGTTGGTGTCGCTGTCGAAGTTCATGTCCCACACTTCCGAGGCGATCTGCGAGCGCGACAGTGCCTCGCCCTCGCGCCGCACGAGCAGATGCAGCAGCATGAATTCCTTGTTCGTGAGCGGAATCTCGACGCCCTCGCGCGTGACCCGGCGGCGCAACACGTCGAGCTTCAGGTCGGCCACCTCGAACACGTCGCTCTCGCGAATCACGCCGCGGCGCAGCAGCGTGCGAATGCGCAGCACCAGTTCGGTAAACGAAAACGGCTTGACGAGATAGTCGTCGGCGCCGAGTTCGAGGCCGCGAATCCGGTCGCTAACCTGATCGCGCGCGGTCAGGAAAATCACCGGCAGATCGCGCCGCGCGCGCAACGCGCGCATGATTTCCCATCCGTCGATGCCGGGCAGCATCACATCGAGCACCACGAGTTCGTATGCGTGTTCCAGCGCCATGTGCAGGCCGTCCGTGCCGGTACGCGCGAGGTCGACCGCATAGCCGCTCTCGCGCAAGCCCTTCTTCAGATAATCGCCGGTCTTCGGATCGTCTTCGATGACGAGAATGCTCATGATGCGCGCGGCTCCTGCCCACGGTTCGACATAATGGCCCGCGGCATATCCGATCGGCACGCTCCACACGCTTCGATATGCCCGAATATGCCCGATACGCCGCAATGGCCCTGGCGGCCATTCTACGTGGCCGTCACCCTGCGTTCATGACGTTTTTGTCATCCGCCTGTCACCGCGACGAGCCGGGGCGCGAGCTAGGCTGTGCGCACCATTCCCTGTTTCACCCTTCCTGGAGCAGCCTCATGAAGATCGTTTCCGCGCGAATGCTGCGCGCCCTCACCGCCCCCGCGCTCGCCGCCGCCCTGTTCGCCACGATGCCCGCGGCCCAGGCCCAGACCGCCGCGCCGACCGGCCTGCGCGGCACGATAACGTCGCTGTCGGGCGACGTGCTCAAAGTGCACACGCGCGACGGCAAGGACGTCGACGTGAAGCTGCCCGCCGACACGCCGATTCGCGGCGTCCTGCTCGCCAACGTCAACGACATCAAGCCGGACAGCTATGTCGGCACCGCCGCGATTCCGCAAGCCGACGGCACGCTGAAGGCACTCGAAGTGCACGTGTTCCCGGCCAGCATGCGCGGCTCGGGCGAAGGCCATCGCCCGTGGGATCTCGGCGCGAACAGCACGATGACGAACGGCACGGTCGGCTCGCTCGTGGTCAGCAACGGCCGCACGATCACGGTCAAGTACAAGGACGGCGAAAAGAAGATCGTGATTCCGCAGGACGTGCCCATCGTCAGCCTCGAACCGGGCACCCGCGCGCTGCTCACGTCGGGCACGAAGGTCGTGCTGTTCGCGCATAAGGAAGCGGACGGCTCGATGACCGCGAACTTCATCTCGGCCGGCGAGCATGGCGTAACGCCGCCGATGTAAGGCGCCACCCTTCCCTGTATTTCATTCGAATGGCCGCGCCCGCACCGGGCGCGGCTTGCCGCTTCTCTTCGCTGAGCGCTTTCCGCCGATGTCCGAACCGCAGGCAAAACCGCAAGCCATCCTGATCGTTCACCCGCTCGTCGTACGCGTGACGCACTGGATCAACGCGTTCGCGATGGTCTGCATGCTGATGAGCGGCTGGGCGATCTACAACGCCTCGCCGATCTTTCCGTTCACGTTCCCGGTGTGGGCAACGGTCGGCGGCTGGCTCGGCGGCTCGATCGCCTGGCATTTCGCGGCGATGTGGCTGCTGTGCGCGAACGGCCTGCTGTATCTCGCGTACGGCCTCGCAAGCGGGCATTTGCGGCGCAAGCTGCTGCCGGTTCATCCGCGCGAGGTGGCGCGCGATGCGGCGCTCGCCTTGCGCTTCAGACTGCCGCACGATACCGGCCGATACAACGCGGTGCAGCGCGCGCTCTATCTGCTCGTGCTCATGCTCGGCGTGTTGCTCGTCGCTTCGGGACTGTCGATCTGGAAGCCCGTGCAATTCTCGTGGCTGACCGCGCTGTTCGGCGGCTTCGACTTCGCCCGGCGCGTGCACTTCGTCGCGATGGCCGGCGTGGCCGGCTTCGTCGTCGTGCATCTGGCGCTCGTGCTGCTGGTGCCGCGCACGTTGCCGCCAATGTTCACGGGCCGCGCGCGCCGCGTCTCGCATGCCCCGCGCGAAGCGCAGGAAAGGACTCGCGCATGAACACGCTCAAACGAAACGACGGAACCGATAGCGCCGGGAGTGCCGAAAGTGCCGCTGCCGCGCAGGATACGCGCCGCTCGCGCATCCTTCTCGCCGACCACCAGCCGCAGATCGAGCAGTTGCAGCGGCGTCTGTTCCTGCGCTCGTCGCTGTCGATCGGCGCGCTCGCGATGCTGTCGGGCTGCAACATGCAGGACGGCGATTCCGTCGACAAGGTGCTGTGGGCCATGTCGCGCTGGAACGATCGCGTGCAGGCGTGGCTGTTCAACCGCAACAAACTCGCGCCGACCTATTCGGAACGCGAGATCACCGACCCGTTTCCGTTCAACGCGTTCTATCCCGAGTTCGACGCGCCCGATATCGACGGCTCGACCTACCGGCTCGAAGTGTCGGGGCTCATCGCCGACAAGCGCAGCTGGACGCTCGAACAGCTGCGCGCGCTGCCGCAGGTTTCACAGATCACGCGTCACGTCTGCATCGAAGGATGGAGCGCGATCGGACAATGGCGCGGGGTACCGTTCCGCACGTTCCTCGAACGGATCGGCGCCGATCTGAGCGCGCGCTACGTGGGCTTCAAATGCGCGGACCGCTATTACTCGAGCCTCGACATGGCGACCGCGCTGCATCCGCAAACGCAATTGACGCTCGATTTCCGCAACGAGCCGCTGCCGGCCAAATACGGTTATCCGCTAAAGCTGCGTGTGCCGACCAAGCTCGGCTTCAAGAACCCGAAGCATATCGCGGCCATTTTCGTGACCAACACGAACCCTGGCGGCTACTGGGAAGACCAGGGCTACAACTGGTTCAGCGGCCTGTAGCCGCCTGTCGCCATCAGACCGCGGTGACATAGCGCGGCGCCGGCTTGGGCGGCTGCCGCGGCGGCGAGTCGTACACGGCACGCATGCGTTTGACTTCGTCGCCGGGGCTGAGGCCGAACAGGCGCTTGAACTCGCGGCTGAATTGCGACGCGCTTTCATAGCCAACCCGCACCGCGGCCGCGCCTACATTCAAACCGTCCTGCACCATCAGAAGACGCGCGTGATGCAGGCGCGTGGTCTTCACGTACTGCATCGGCGAGGTAGCCGTCACCGCCTTGAATTGCGCATGAAACACCGCGAGGCTCATGCCCGCTTCGGCCGCGAGCGTATCGACGTCGAGCGAACCGTGATAGTCCGCATGAATGCGCCGCAACGCCTTCGCAATGCGGCCGAAGTGATTCTGATGCGTGAGCGCCGCGCGAATCGCATCGCCCTGCTCGCCGGTCAACACGCGATAACAGATTTCGCGCACGATGGCGGGTGCGAGAATGCGCGCGTCGAGCGGCGCGGCCAACGCTTCCATCAAGCGCTGCACCGCGTTGCTGAGTGCCGGATCGAGCGGTGTGGAATAGATGCCGACCGGCTCGTTCTGCGCGACGCCCTGCGTTTCGTTGAGGGCCATCAGCAACTCGGCGACCATCGTCAGATCGACGCGTACCGAGATGCCGAGAAACGGCTCCTCTACACTCGCCTCGGTCTCGCATTCGAACGGCAGCGGCACCGACAGCACGAGATACTGCTGCGCGTCGTACTGGAACACCTGATCGCCGAGATAACCGCGCTTGCGTCCCTGGCAGACAATCACGATGCTCGGCTCGTACATCACCGGCATGCGCGGCATCGGCTGATTCGCGCGCAGCAGGTTGACGCCTTCGAGACTCGTGCGCGTGAAGCCGACATTGGGTGCGAGAACCTCGAACAGTTCGAGCACGCGCTGCTGCGCGAGGTCTTGCGTGGCTGGGCGGACAACCTGGGCTGACATGACGGTATGGTGACAGGCAAGAGAATAATGCTTGAAATCTAGCATCAAACAGCCTGCCGTGCCGCTACCCAGGAGTTTTAGGCAAACCTTCAAGACGATCAGGTATTCCGCGAGCGGTGTCTGGCTCCTATGATGGGAACCCTGCCGGATCGTCCTTTTCGTTGCGCAAAGCGCGCCCGTCCATTCGTTGCCCTACCTCGCATCGAGTGGAGAATCGGGTCCGCTTCGCGCTTGCCGTCGTTCGCATCACGATCCTGTTTCATGCTGGGGTTCGCCACATCCGCAACGCAGGTTGCGTATCGCTGGCGCGCCGCCTTTTGCGCCATCATCTTTTTGCTGGAGCTACCCATGAGCACGACTTATGCCTATGCAGCAACCGACGCCAGCGCGCCGCTGGTCCCGTTCGACCTCGAACGCCGCGCGCCTCGCGCCCATGACGTGCAGATGGACGTGCTGTTCTGCGGCGTGTGCCATTCCGACCTGCACCAGGCACGCAATGAATGGAAGAACACGATCTACCCGCTGGTGCCGGGCCACGAGATCGTGGGCCGCGTGAGCGCGGTGGGCCCGAACGTGACGAAGCACAAGGTCGGCGATCTCGTCGCGGTGGGCTGCATGGTCGATTCGTGCCGCACCTGCGCGAATTGCGCGGAAGGTCTCGAACAGTATTGCGAGAGCGGTTTTGTCGGCACGTACAACGCCATGGATCGCGTCGACGGCCGGGTGACATACGGCGGCTACTCGACGCAACTCGTCGTCGACGAAGCCTTCACGCTACACGTGCCGGCCAGCCTCGACCCGGCCGGCGTCGCGCCGCTGCTGTGCGCGGGCATCACGACGTATTCGCCGCTACGCACGTGGGGTGCGGGTCCAGGCAAGAAGGTCGGCATTGTCGGCCTCGGCGGTCTCGGCCATATGGGCGTGAAGCTTGCGCATGCGATGGGTGCGCATGTCGTGCTGTTCACGACGTCGCCGTCGAAGATCGAGGATGCGAAACGGCTGGGTGCCGATGAGGTGGTGATTTTGAAGAACCCGGAAGAGATGGAAGCGCATGCGAACAGCTTCGATCTCTTCATCAATACGGTGGCGGCGCAGCACGACCTGAATCCGTTTTTGAGTCTGTTGAAGCGGGATGGCACGCTGACGCTCGTTGGCGTACCGGAGCACGATCATCCGTCGCCACAGGTGTTCAATCTGATTCTCAAGCGGCGGCGCCTGGCCGGGTCGTTGATTGGGGGAGTTGCGGAGACGCAGGAGATGCTGGACTTTTGTGGGCGGTATGGCATTACTTCCGATATTGAAGTTATTCCGATGCAGAAGATCAATGAGGCGTATGAGCGGATGCTGAAGAGTGATGTTAAGTATCGGTTTGTGGTGGATATGGATTCTTTGAGGAAGTAGTGGGTGGTTTTGCCCGCGCAGCGGATGGTTTTTTTGCCTGCGGCGCGGGGGTATGTTTTGTTGTTTTTATTTTTTTTGCCTGCGGTGGTTTTGTCGTTGTTCTGACTTTGTGGGCCTTTCCTTGTGTTCGTGTCGGTCTGTTGGTGTTGCCCCTGTGTGGGGCGGTGCTTCTTTGTCGTTGTTCCTGGGTTTGTTGGCCTTTCCTTGTGTTCGTGTCGGTCTATTGGCGTTGCCCCTGTGCGGGGCGGCACCTACTTTCTTTGCGGCTGCAAAGAAAGTAGGCAAAGAAAGCAGCTTCACACCGCCAGCTCTTAAGCGGGTCCCCTGGCCTGGAGGGGATCGTGGTGCATCTGGAGTCTGTCTCCTCGCGCACTCCGCGTAAGTGACAAGGCAGTCATTCTTCCGGCGGCGCTGCGCGCGCCGAACCCCAGCTCAAAAACCATCGGTTGTTTCGGCGTGTCGCCGAGGCGTAGTCGATGGCCCTCGCTTGCGAACGAACCCGCTGGTTCTCCTGGCAGCCCCGTCCGCGACGCACGCAGTGCGGAGTGGGAACGGATGATGGCTTTGTCACCTGCATTGAATGTGCGAGGGCACCGATTCCAGATGCACCACTGCCCCCTCCAAGCCAGGGGACCCGCTTAAGAACTGGCGGTGTGAAGCTGCTTTCTTTGCCCACTTTCTTTGCAGCCGCAAAGAAAGTAGGTGCCGCCCCGCACAGGGGCAACGCCAATAGACCACCAAGAAATCAAGGAAAGGCCAACAAAGTCAGAACAACGACAAAAAACCGCCGCAGGCAAAACCCTTTACCAGGAGCACACTCCATGATTGACCGAATAACCGCCATGCGCACATTCATCCGAATCGTGGACACCAACAGCTTCACCCGCGCAGCGGAGTCATTAAACATCCCCAGAGCAACAGCAACAACGATCGTCCAGAACCTGGAAGCCCTGCTGGGCACCGCGCTATTGATCCGCACGACACGGCGTCTAAGCGTCACGCCGGAAGGCGCCGCCTACTACGAACGCTGCGCGCAAATCCTCGCCGATATCGACGAGATGGAAGCCAGCATCCGTAATTCGACCGACAATCTGACCGGCCGTCTGCGTATCGAAATGCCGAACTCCGTTGCAACCGCAATCGTGTTGCCCGCTCTCGACGAGTTTCACGCGCTCTACCCGAATCTCGATCTCGCGATCGGCGTGAGCATCCGCACCGTCGATCTGGTATCCGAAGCAATCGATTGCAGCATCCAGCTCGGCGAATTGCCCGATTCGAGCCTCGTCGCGCGGCAACTCGGCACGCTCGAACACGTGACCTGCGCGAGTCCGGCTTATCTCGCCCGCCACGGCACGCCCGTCGATCTCGACGATCTGCATGCGCACGTCGCCGTCAATTGCGTGTCGCCGCATAACGGCCGCGAGTGTGATTTCGATTTCGAAGTGGACGGCGAAGCGCTCACGGTCAAGCTCGATGGCTTCGTCAGAGTCACCGACGAGCAGGCTTACCTGACCTGCGGCCTGCAGGGGCTCGGTCTCATTCAGCCCGCGCGCGTCGCCGCGCAGCCCTACCTCGATGCGGAATTGCTGCGCGAAGTGCTGCCGCAATGGAAACCGGTGCCGATGCCGGTTTCGATCGCGTATGTGAAAAACCGTCGCGTGTCGCCGCGCGTGCGCGCGTTCGTCGATTGGCTCGCCGAGCTGTTCGAGAAGAACGGCCACGTCGAGCAGGATCTGTCGCGCGTACGCCAGTTGCTGCGCGGGCTGCATCCCGCATGAAGCGCGAACCTGCTACGCGGCAATGCGCACGCACGCGGGGATGCGGCTCGTCACGAACTCGCGGTCCGTCAAGTCGAGCGGAATCACTTCTGTCTGATCGGCAAACGCAGCGCCGTTTGCGCCGCTTCAGGATCGAACCACCCGTTGAATCCGGCGGTTGCGGTGATAGGGCCGGGCACGTCGATCGCGCCACCACACCACGGCGGCGCCCATCGGCAACGCTTACTGCGATTCTTCAGCCCACACCGCGTTCTCGCGCGCCATCAACGCAGTCGACGCGGCCGGCCCGAACGTGCCCGCCGTATACGAGCGCGGCCGCTCGCCCGACTTCGCCCAGCCGTCGAGAATCGGCTCGGCCCATGCCCATGCCGCTTCGAGTTCGTCGCGGCGCATGAAGTGCGTGAGACGCCCGCGCACCACGTCGATCAGCAGTCGCTCGTACGCTTCGGCACGACGCTCGGTGAAAGCCTGCTGCAGGTCCAGATTCAGGCTCACCGGCAGCATATGCATGCCGCTGCCCGGTTCCTTCGCGAGCATCTGCAACTGGATCGACTCTTCCGGCTGCAACTGGATCACGAGCCGGTTGCCATAGTTGCGGCCACCGCTCGGAAAAATCGAGAACGGCAGATCGGAAAACTCGATGACGATTTCCGAGAGCTTCTTCTGCATGCGCTTGCCGGTGCGCAGGAAAAACGGCACGTTGGCCCAGCGCCAGTTGTTGATATGCGCGCGCAACGCAACGAAGGTTTCGGCGCGGCTGCCGGCCGGTACGTTGTCTTCCTCGAGGTAGCCCTTGACCGCCTCGCCGTCGACCGCGCCGGCGGTGTACTGGCCGCGCACCGTGTCGCGCGCGATGTCCTCGGGCGTCATCGGGCGCAGCGAGCGCAATACCTTGAGCTTTTCGTCGCGCACCGCATCGGGATCGAGCGACACGGGCGGCTCCATCGCGACGATGCACAGCAGTTGCAGCAGGTGGTTCTGCACCATGTCGCGCAGCGCGCCGGTCTTGTCGTAGAACCCCGCGCGGCTGCCCACGCCGACCGTTTCGGCCACGGTGATCTGCACGCTCTTGATGTACGGCGCCTGCCACAGCGGCCCGAAGATCGGATTGCCGAAGCGCAGCACCATCAGGTTCTGCACGGTTTCCTTGCCGAGGTAGTGGTCGATCCGGTAGATCTGCGCTTCGCTAAAGTGCTTGCCGACCGCGATGTTGATCTCCTGCGCGGAAGCGAGATCGTGGCCGAGCGGCTTTTCGAGCACGACGCGCGAATTGCCGTCGACGAGCGCCGCCGCGGAAAGGTTGTCGCAGATGTGCATGAACAGGTCCGGCGAGGTCGCGAGATAGAACACGCGGCGCACGTCTTCGCGCGAGGCTTCCTTCAGGCGCAGGTAATCGTCGGGCGAATCGACGTCCATGCGCACGTATTCGAAGATCGCGAGAAATTTGTCCCACGCCGCTGCGTCGAACGCCTTCTTCTCGATGAAGGGCTTCGCCTTCTGCTCCATGAATTCGCCGATGTACTGCTCGCGCGACCACGGCTTGCGGCCGATCGTGAGGATGCGGGTATCGGATGGCAGATTGCCGTGCAGATGCGCCATGTAAAGCGCGGGCAGCAGCTTGCGGAACGACAGGTCGCCGGTCCCGCCGAAGATGATCATGTCGAGCGGCAGTTCGGGTGTGGCAGAGGCTTGTTGGGTCGTCATGGCACGGTCGCAGCGTCGTAAGAGAAAAGGCGTCGATCAGAAATCAGCAGCCCGCGGGTCCGGCAGCGGAAATCCGCGGGCGTTTTTTTCCGGCAAACGTCTATGGTGCAACGTTTTGCAATAGTTTGCACGGCAACATCTGCCCCAGGTTGGGGCAAGATGCCAAGCGGGCGCGAAAGCGCCCTGTTTTCAGGGTGTTTTCGACGACAACGCCGCGCGCGCGACCCGGCACGCGGCGAGGTCCCAGGCCGCGCAGCCCACGCTCTTGAACATCACGGGGCCGCCCGGCCGCGGCCCGGCATCGCCGAGCACCGTGGCAAGGCCGGCGACGCGCGCCCAGTCCACGCGCGCCTGGATGAAATCGCCGGCTTCGTGCTTCGCGCCGGCGGGATCGTCAACGAACAGGGCGCTGCCCGCGAGCGTGTTCGCGCCGATCTCGACCATCTCCGGCGTAAACGCGCCCACGCCGATCACGAGCCGTCCGGCACGCGCCGCTTCGTCATAGACCGGCTGGCGGCTCGTGGTCAGCGCGATCACGACGTCGATCGAGGCGGGAATGGAAGCGGAGGCCGCGGCGGCGCCTCGCGCGGGTTGGGCCGGCTGCGTCAGCATCCGCAGTTCGCGCGCCTTGCCGCGCTGCGCGGCGCAGAACGCCACGGCACGCTCGGGCGCGCTGCCCTGCACCCATACGCGCGCCTCGGGGTAAAGCTCGCCGATCGCTTCGAGATGATGGAGCGCCTGCGTGCCAGTGCCGATCAGCAGGAACTCGCGCGGCGCGGCGGGCATGAACGTCGCGACGCCGAGCATCGACATCGCCGCGGTACGGCGGCCCGTCACGGTCGGGCCGTCGAGCACGAACAGCGTCTCGCCGGTATCGGCGTCGAAGGCCATGACCTGGCCATGGATCGTCGGCAGATCGCGCGCGCGGTTGCTCGCGCACACGTTGACGAGCTTGTGGATCGCGAGATCGGGCGCGGTCGCGGGCATCGACAGCATGATGCCGCCCGCGTTGAGCGGCACCACGAGCCGTTCGGGGCTCGCGATGCGCTGCTGCGCATAGTCGAGGCTCGCGTGTTCGAGCGCCTCGACGAGCGCGGCGTATGGCATCAGCCGCGCGGTCGCGGCGGCGTCGAAGATCGGCGTGGGCGGACGGATCATGGGCGGGGCGTTCCAATCCTGGTGAGGGGTGGTGTTCGGTGGGCAGGACCGCGCGGGCCGGATGCGCCGGTGAGGCCTGATGGTGGCTCCGTGGCTTGCGAGCGGGCGGGGCTACCGCACAGGCACAGACATGGGCATGGGCATGGGCATGGGCATGGGCATGGGCATGGGCATGGGCATGGGCATCACCGTAACCGAGCGCGGCGAAAATGACCAGCCGCGCGGATCATGCCCGCGTTCGTGCTTGCGCGCCCAGGTGCCGCCCCGCTTTACCGGTCACCTGGCGCGTCGCCAGCCTCGTATCGCCAGCCCCGCATTGCCAACCGCTTACTACCACGCGCCCTTGTCGCCGCCCTGCCACACTGCCGTCCTGCCGTTGCCGAACACCGCACGCCGCCGCTACCGTGCGCCGAACGTCAGCGTCATCCCGCGTCCGGCATAGAACCGCGCCATCGTCGCGAACGGCAGATACACGTCGGCCTGATGCGGCGCGACGCCCGATGGATTGTGAAACCACGCGCCCTCGCGATCGCGGCCGTGCAGCAGGATCAGATGACCGCCCTGCCGCTGGTTCGGCCGTTCGGGATAGCGGATTTCGGGGCTCACCGAAACGATCGCGAGCGTGTCGGCCGCGAGGCGCGCGGCGATCTCTTCGAGCGACACCTGCGGCAGCACGTCGACCTCGATGCCGAACGCAGCGCCCGCCCACTCGGCAAACGGCCGGTAGATCAGGCCGTCGACGCCGCCGTCGTCGCGCAGCCGGTACACGCCATGCCGCAGCGCTGCGTCGAGCAACGCCGCGCGCGGCGGATGGCCGATGCGCCAGTAGTCGAGTGCCGATTCGAGGCAGGTGAGTCCGCAGAGCCGTTTGGCCCAGAAGCGGTAGCGCTCGGGATCGGCGAAACCACTGCGGCGCCAATGCGGGTCGTCGCACGGATCGCATTGCCGCTCGACGATGTCGCGCACCCATGCGGGGCTGCCCCATTGCGTGTAGTACGGAACGCCGGTATGGCGCAGTGCGGGTTCGGTCATCGGTCGTAGCGGTGATTCGCGATTATTCACGGTCATTCACAGGCGTATCGGCGGGTCTCGTGGAAAACGAAAAGCTTTACAGCATGCTGCGCGGCCGCTGCATCGTGCCGTCGAAGAAACGCCCCAGACGGAACGCGGACAGATCGAGCGACGGGCGGCCGCCATCGTTGAGTTCCGCGAGCAGCTTGCCGACGATCGGCCCCATCGCGAAACCGTGGCCGCAAAAGCCGGTGGCGATCGTAAGGCCCGGCACCTGCGACGGCGCGTCGATCACCGGAATGCCGTCGGGCAGCACGTCGATCAGACCGGCCCACGCTTCGACCACCTGCGCGTCCTTGAGCGCCGGAAACAGCGCGCGCAGTTTGGCAAGCGCGCGCGGCGCGTGGCCCGCGTTCGGCTGCGGCTGCGGATCGCGCGGATACAGCACGCGCGCTTCGTCGGGCGCGCCGCCCGGCAGACGCTCGCGCAAGTCGCGCAGACACGCGCCGTTCAGGTGGAAGCTGAACTTCTCGCGCTGCTTCCACAGCTCGGGCAGGAACCACTTGAGCGCGCGGAAATGGCCGAGCGTCATGTCGACATCGACCTGCATGTCGTCGGCGAGATTGATCGCGCCGTTCGCGCGCTGGCGGATGCCGAGGCCGTGCCCCCAGAACGTCGACGCGGTGATGGCCGGCAGCGGATTGGTGCGCATGCAGGTGCCGCGCACTGCCTGCTGCGGCAATTCGAGGCCGAGCGTGCCGAGCAGTTTCCAGCTGCTCGCGCCGGCCGCGCAGACGAAGCGCGAGGTGCGCAGCATCCCGCGCTCGGTGACGACGCCGGCGATCGCGCCGCCCGCGCGCTCGACGCCCAGCACGCCGCAGCCTTCGAAAAACAGCGCGCCGGCTTCGGCCGCGCGTGCCGCGAACGCCGCCGCAGCTCGGCGCGGTTCGGCCTGGCCGTCGCTCGGCGTGTAGAGGCCGCCGAGCGCCGGACCTTGCATGCCGCTCACGACCGTATCGATCTGGCGGCGCTCGAGCGTGCGCGTGTCGAGCCCGTGCTGGCGCGCGACGTCCATCCATTGCTGGAACGCCACCCAGTCTTCTTCATCGGTCGCGACGTAGAGGCAGCCGCCCTAGCGCCATTCCAGATCGAAATTCAGCTCGCGCTCGAGTTCTTTCCACAACGGGATGCTCGCCATCATCAGCGGCACCTCGGCGGCTTCGCGGCCCTGCTGGCGCACGAAACCCCATGCGCGCGACGACTGCTGCCCGGCAATGCGCGACTTGTCGAGCACCACGACCGAGAGGCCGCGGCGCGCGAGGTAGTAGGCGGCCGCGCAGCCCATGATGCCGGCCCCGGCGATCACGACGTCGGCATGGGTGGGAAACGCTTGATCGGCGCGGGTGAAGTGCGAATGCAGCGGGTAAGTCGTGGTCATTGAATCGCGGTTATCGGGTCGGGGGGCATGGCGTGATGTTCATCGAGCCGCAACCAGCGGGCGAACGGTCCTGAACGTGGACGTCATCTTCGCAGGCACGCGAGTTGTCCGCAATGCGCGGACCGGCGATCCGGGCGGGAAGCCCGCCAGGACTGGCGCTCAGCGAATTTCCCGGGCATTCGCACATTATTCGCCACACGCATATTTGACAAATATTCGTTTGGCGAATATATTGCAAATATTCGTCTCGCAGATATTTTGCCATGCTTCATCTCATCGCTCAGGCAGACCAGATGGCCCAACTGCTCGCCGCCAGCCGGCGGCAGGCCGGCCTCACGCAAACCGAGGCGGCCGCGCGCATCGGCGTCAGCCAGAGCCGCGTTTCGTCGCTCGAAACCGACGCGAGCGCGCTTACGCTCGCCCAGTTGCTCGCGCTGTGCGGCGCCTACGGCCTGCAGTTGCAGATGCTCGACAAAAACCAGCCGGTTGCCGAACCGGCGCCGATCATCGAGTGGTGAGATGGGGCGCGCGACTCACGCACGGGCATTGTCGGTCTGGGCCAACGGTGAGCGCGTCGGCATCTGGCGCCTGCCCTCGCGCGGCCCGATGGAATTCTCCTACGATCTCCCGTGGATCGCCTCGGCCGCGGGCCGGCCGCTGTCGCTATCGCTGCCGTTCACGCCCGGCAACTGGCCGCACAAAGGGCCGCGCGTGCTCAACTACTTCGACAACCTGCTGCCCGATAGCGACGTCATCAGAAAACGCATCGCGCAACGCTACCAGACCGAAACGCTCGACGCATTCGATCTGCTGCGGGCGATCGGCCGCGACTGCGTCGGCGCGGTCCAACTGCTCGGCGAAGACGACAGGCCCGACGGCGTCGGCCGCATCGAGGGCACCCCGCTCACGGACGACGAGATCGAGGCGCTGCTCGCGCAAACGGTCGGCGGTCCGGCACTCGGCGCACCCGACGAAACCGACGACTTCCGCATCTCGCTCGCGGGCGCCCAGGAGAAAACCGCATTGCTCTGGCACGACGGCAAATGGCAGCGGCCGCACGGCGCCACGCCCACCACGCATATTTTCAAGCTGCCGCTCGGGCTCGTCGGCAACCGGCTCGCCGATCTCAGCACGTCGGTCGAAAACGAATGGTTGTGTCTGCAGATTCTGCGCGAGTACGGCCTGCCGGCCGCGAACGCCGAGGTGCTGAGATTCGGCAAGCAGCGCGTGCTCGCCGTCGAGCGCTTCGACCGGCAGATGCATTCGAGCGGCCAATGGCTGCTGCGTCTGCCGCAGGAAGACTTCTGCCAGGTGTACGGCGTGCCGTCGCATCGCAAGTACGAAAACGAAGGCGGCCCGGGCCTGCGCGATCTTGCGCGGATTCTCCAGCAATCGGTCGACGCGCGGCAGGACCTCGAAACGCTGCTCGCCAGCCAGATCCTGTTCTGGATGCTCGCGGCGCCGGACGGCCACGCGAAGAATTTCAGCATCCGCCTGCTCGCGGGCGGCTACTTCCGGCTCACGCCGCTCTACGACGTGATGTCGATCTGGCCGGTGGAGGGCAACGGCCCGAACCAGTGGTCGTGGTACAAGGCACGGCTCGCGATGGGCCTGTGGTCGCGCAGCAAGCACGATGCGTTTCGCGACGTGCAGCGGCGCCACTTCAACGCGATGGCGCTGAAGTGCTCCTACGGCGCCGACGCCGAGCCGCTGATCGCGCGCCTCATCGAACAGACGCCCGCGGTGATCGAGCGGGTCGCGGCACGGCTGCCCGAGCGGTTTCCGGGCAAGGTCGCGGAGCGGATTTTCAAAGGCCTGAAAAGCTCGGCGGCGAGGCTCGAAAAGATGCCGGCAAGCTAGGCTCGCACGGAACTCATGCGCGGCATACCCTACAGATACGTCATCGTTTCATCGGTAAAATTCGTTTTGATGCGAAATACATCAAAAATGGCGGGCATGCCCGTTGCGTCCTTCGCAGGGCCGGCGTCGGCTGATGGCCCGACAAAATCATAAATTGTGATTTTTTTACGGTACATTTGCTGTCCCCCGCGCCGGCGCGGTATGTGTATTGACTGCGCGCGGCTGCGCAGTGTCTCTCGCACCGCGCTTTTCCTGTACCTTTTCTGTACCTTTTAAGACGGCGGATTCTTACGCAGTATGGCCAACGAAACAAACTCACCCGACTCCATCGCGGTTGCCGAGCGCGTGCGCGAGTTGATGAGCCGGCATGGAATCGGCAAACGCCAGCAAACCACGGAACTATGCCGCATCCTCGATCTGAGTTTTTCCCAGGGACACCGCAAGCTGCGCGGCAATAGCCCCTGGACCCTCTCGCAGATCAAGAAAGTCGCCGAAGTGTTCGACGAACCGGCGGCGCAGCTGTTCGGCGCGCAATCGCTCGATCCGGGCGTGGTCGGCGCGGTCGCCCAGGAAGCGGTGTTCTGCATCGGCTCGACCGAGCTTGCCTGCACCGCCTGGGTCGGCGCCGCGCTCGAAGCGGGCAGCCGCCCCGAGTTCGTCGCGTATGCGCGGCTCGGCCAATGGCGCGTCGCGCGCCATGACGGCACGCTGTACCAGAGCGCCTACGAAGTCCACAAGATCGAGATCTATCCGCGCCGCGCCGAGACCGACAAGCCGACCATCGCCGTCGTCGACGACGATCAGGCGAGCGCCGACAACCTGCGCGACTACCTCGAACGCAGCGGTTTCGCGGCGGTGGCGATCTACGGACTCGCGGCCTTCACCGAGCAGTTGCAGACCCAGGTGTTCGACGGCGTGATCATCGACTGGCTGTTCGGCGCGCAGACGTCGGCCGCCGCGATCGGCGCGGTGCGCGGCTCGGAGAATCCGGACGCGCCGATCTTCGTGCTGACGGGCGAGCTGCTCACCGGCAAGGCGAGCGAGTCGGAGATCAGCCAGGTGATCCGCAACTACGACGTCGCGTGTTACGAGAAGCCCGCGCGCATGGCGATTCTCGTCGCGGATCTGTCGAAGCGCCTGAACCGGCCGTGACGCGGCGGCGCTGAAGCGCCGCGCGCCTCACAGCGCATGCCGCGCCGCTAACGCCCGCTGCAGCGCATTGCGCAAATCACCGTAATGTACCGGCTTTAATAACGCCTCGAAGAATTCCGGCGAGCCGCCTTCTCCTTCCCGCACGACCTCCGGCGCATAGGCGCTGACCACGATTACCGGCACGCCCGCCGACGGCCCGCCGCGCGTCGCGAACTCCGCGAGAAACGTATAGCCGTCGCGCTCCGGCATATGCAGATCGAGCAGCACCACGTCGCAGCGGTGCGTGTCGAGCCACGCGAGCGCGTCGTCGGCATTGCCGAGCGCATGCGCGTCATAGCCCATGTGCGCGACCATTTCGCTGAACGACTCGCGGATCAGCCGGTTGTCGTCGACGATCAGCACGCACGGCCGCGCGCCGCCCGGCTCGGCCTGCGCCGCGACACCGGTCGGCTCGACCGTCGAGACCGGCACGACCGGAATCGTCACCGTGAAGGTCGTGCCTTCGCCGAGCGTGCTCGCGACGTCGACCGTGCCGCCGAACAGCTTCACGAGCCCCTGCACGATCGTGAGTCCCATCCCCGCGCCTTCGTAGCGGCGCGTGCGCGAGGCGTCGAGTTGCGTGAACTCCTGGAAGATCAGCGGAATCTGCGCGTTCGGCACGCCCGGCCCCGTATCGCTGACGACGAAGCTCAGCAGCGCCGGCCGCTGCAGCAACCGTACGCGCACGGTGCCGGTTTCGGTATAGCGGATCGCATTCGTGACGAGGTTGCTGACGATCTGGCGGATGCGGTGCGGGTCCGACTCGACGAGCCCGCTCACGCCGCTCGCCTCGCTGTCGAGCTTGAGCCCGCGCGCTTCGGCCGACATCGTGTGTTCGTCGACGATCGACGCGAGCAGCTCGCGCGGCTCGAAATGCTCGTGCCGCAATTCGAGCTTGCCGGCACCGAGGCGTGCGTAGTCGGTCAGGTCCTTCATCTGCGCTTCGAGATGGCGCGCCGCGGTTTCGAGCCGCTGGATCACCTTGCGGTCGGCCTCCGAGTGATAGTTGAAGCCGAGCAGTTCGACCGACGACACGATCGCATGCAAGGGCGTGCGCAACTCATGGCTGATCATGCCGAGAAACGCGTCCTTCGCGAGACTCGCCTCGCGCGCCGCGCGGCTTGCCTGATGCTCGGCGTCGAGCGCCGCGCGCTGCTGATGCATGAGCCGCGCGCGGCGCCGGCCGTTCAGCACGAGCAGCAGCGTCGCCGCCGCCGACAGCAACAGCAGCAACAGCCCGCCCGCGAACAGCATGCGGCGCTTGTCGATGAAATCGCGGTTCATCGCCTCGCGGTCGGCGACGTCGGCGAAACGGCGCGAGAGCGCGAGATCGTTGACCTCGTTCCAGTGCTGGCGCAGTTTGGAGACGATCTGCGCGGCGCCGCCGCGGTCTCGCGGCAGCGCGTCGACCTCGGGCTGGATATCGTCGAGCACCTGTTCGAGCGCCCCGATCTCGTCGAGCTGACGCTGCAGCAGCGCGAGCTGCGCGGCGAGCCGGTGCGTCGAGCCGTCGATTACGCGCAGCTTCGATTGCAGCAGCTGGAAACGCAGTTGCAGCCGCTGATAGTCGTCGTCGACACCGGACTGATACAGCAGCAGTTGGCTCTCGAAGCGCCCGTACGCGATCTGCAACTGCGCGGCGTCCCAATAGAAACCGTCATAGGTGCCGGTCAGTTGCTCGGTCACGCGCGGGTTCAGCAGATTCGCATAGAGCAGATAGCCGATCGCGCCGGCCGGTGCCGCCAGCGCGGTAAGCCAGATCAGCACGTGGAACACGCGGCGCCACGGACTGCGCACTATTTGACGATGAGGGCCTTGATCTGCCATACGAATTTCGAGTCGCCGAGCGCGCCCGTCAGTTCATCGGGAAACTCGTCGCGCGGGTAGATGAGGAACAGCGGCCCGAAGTCGCTGATTTTCAGGCGCTGGCCGTTCATGCTGTACGCGACGATCACGCCGTAGCGCTCGGCGTCCGAGACCGGCACGGTGTAGGTGTAGTCGTCGAAGGTGCGGAATTCGATCTCGCGGCCGGTTGCGTCGACCGTCTTCAGAACGTCGGCGAGCAGCGGACCCGTGAAGGTCGAGCGCGGCGTCCAGGTGGTCCCGGTCGTGATCGAATGAACGGGCAGCGCAAGCAGCTGGGCTTCGCTGAAATGATAGACGCGATGCGCCGCGTCGTTCGTGTTGCTGATCTTGCCCCACACGTCGAGCGTGAGCGGCGGCGCCTGCGCTGGCTCCTGCGCTTGCGCGCAGCAGGCGGTCAGCGCGAAGGCGAGCGCCATCATCCAGCGCACCGGTCCGAGCGCGCCGCTTGCGCTGATTGCGCCGCGCAGTGTTGCAATGACTTTGGCCATCGACTTTCTTATCCGTTTTTCGTTGATCCGCGGGATCGGCCCGCGGCGCGACTCCGCCGGGATGGCGCGCGACGCTTTCCCCACTCCCCTTGCTCCCTTGCCCCGCCCTCGTGGGTCGCCGCCCCTGCGTCAACAGGGTGGAGACGGCGCTCGCGCTACCCGCCGCGACCGCCGCGATCTCATGCGATACGTCGTGCCGCGCCGCCGAACGCGTGTCACCCCCGACACGCTATCTTTGACCCGCATGCATAATATCGCCAAAATCCAGTGTCGCAAAAACGGGGACCGCCGCGCCACGCCGGCGAGCTTCCCGTGCCTGCCGAGACACTCGCCCGCCACGCGCCACGCGGCGCTTCGACAGCCATGAACAAGCCGGTCCTGCCCCTCACCTACGAACAGCTCGATCACTGGATCGAATCGCTGCAACCCGCCTTGCTCGCCGAGCGCTTCACGATGGCGCTCGGCATTCTACGCGGCGGCGCGCCGCTCGCGCTGATGGTGTCGCACGCGGTCGGCACGCCGGTCGCGTTCCTGCGCTACGACCGCGGCGCGCGCGAGGTCGCGTGGGATTCGACGCTGCCGGTTCCGCCTCGCGGCTCGAAGGTGCTGCTGTGCGAGGACATCGCCGGGCGCGGCTTCACGCTCGTCGATTGCATCGCGTTCCTGCAGGCGGAAGGGCTCGAAGTGAAGACGCTGACCGGCGCCGTCGACGATCTGAGCCGCACGCAGCCCGACTACGCGATCGACGCGCGCGGCTATTTCGCACTGTTTCCGTGGGAGCGCCAGGCGTACACCGAGCGTTATCGCGACGACTGGGCGCGCGTCGAGGCCGGCGCCGCGTCCGCCATGGCCGACGACCACGAGTACGCGGCCTACGCGATCGACCTCGACGGCATCCTGCTGCCCGACGTGCCGCTCGCGCGCTACGACGAAGACCTCGCCGCCGCGCTCGCCGAACGCGACGCGCTGCCGCCGTTCGAGGTGCTGCCCGGCATCGATCTGCGGCGCGTTCGCGCGATCATCACCGGCCGCCCGGAGATGGATCGCGCGCGCACCGAGGCATGGCTCGCGCGGCACGGCTTCGCGCATCTGCAACTGGTGATGCGCGCGCCCGGCCGGCACGACGAGAGCCCCGCCGGCGCGGCCGCGCACAAGGCGGGCGCGGCGCTGCGCGCGGGCGTCACGCATTTTGTCGAAAGCGATCCGGTGCAGGCGCTGCTGATCGCGCAGCAGGCGCCGCTTTTGCGCGTGATCTGGTGGGATGCGCTGACGCGCACGGGGATGCTGGTCGGCGCGCGGGCGTGGAGCTGAGCGGGCTGCGCTGAATTTCGCCGAGTTTCGCTGAATCTCGCGAACCGTCGCGCTACGTCTCCTTCCCCTCGCGCGGCTGCAAATGCCGCGTGGCCCGCTGCGACGCTACGACGATCAGCTTCATGGTCGCACGCGTCGCGCCGACGAACAGCTTGCGCGCGCTGCGCTCGTCGAATGCGTCGAAGTCGATCTCGGTGAAAATCACACACGGCGCGGCCTGGCCCTTGAAGCGATAAATCGACTCGAACAGCACATCCCCTTCGCGATACTCGGGGTTGCCGAACAGATCGTATTTGCCGGTGAAACTGCGCAGCCGATGCGGCCCGAGCTGATCGAGAGCGCTCATCGCCGAACCCTCGCGGCCGCGAAACGACAGCACGGCGATGTCCTGCTTGCGAAAACCGAGCGACAACGCCTGCGTGATCGCGCGCTTGGTCGCGTCAATGACGCCGTCGGCGCCCTGCGCCTCGTCGTAGACCGACAGCGAAACCTCGGAGCCGTCGAACGGACTGCCCGAGGCGAGCGTCGCGGCGAGCGGCACCGACGCGCCGAGCACCTCGCGCAGATAGTCCAGAATGTCGCGCGGGCTCCGGTAGTTGGTGGTTTCCTTCAACGTGGTCCAGCCCGGCAGCGTGACCGGCTCGCGCATATAGAGGTTCTGCAGCGGGTCTTCGAGCCACCACCACGCGCCGCCCGGGCGCAGCAGCCGCTCGAGGGCGGCCACCCACGGCTGCTGGAAGTCCTGCCCTTCGTCGACGATCAACACGTCGAATTGCCAGCGCGGTTCGATCGGCGTATCGGCGAACACCGCTTCCAGCCGATCGAACACCTGAGCCGACTGGAAATCGGGCGTGCGGCCCGCATCGCGCGCGACCCAGTCGCACAACTGGTGATAGTTCGCGACCTTCGCCTCGGGCGGCGCGACCCGTACGATGTGATCGGCGAGCGGCCGATTGAAGCACACATAGAGCGGACGCTGGCCGCGCGCGACCGCATCCTTCATCACCTGCACGGCGAGCTGGGTCTTGCCCGAGCCCGCCGTGCCGATCACGCGCAGCCGGAACGGCGCGAATTCGAGCCGCCGCGCCCACGTCGCGAGCCCGCCCGCGAGACGCGTGACGAGCGTGCCTGCCTGCCCGACGAGCGCGCTCGTGTCGGGCGTGAGCGCGAGTTCGTCGGCGAGAAAGTGGTGGATTTTCGAGGCGCAGGCAAGGCGCGGCTCGTCGGCCGGCAGCGCTTCGCGAATCACGGCCGCGAGCCGGTCGCGCCGGTTCGCGTCGACGATGCGCGCCGGGTTCACGCCGGCAATCGCCGCATCCTTGACGATGTGATCGGGACAGTACAGCAGCTCCTCGATGAAATACGTGCCGGCGCCGAACGCCGCGGTGAAGCGCCGATGCAGCCCCTCGATCGTATGCGCGAGCGCGATCGCGACATTGCGCTCGGTCTGCAGATAGACCTTGACGAGCCCTTTCGGCGTTTCGCGCAGAAAACCCGTTTTCTGTTCGACGATCATCACGCGCCCCGCCGGGCTCACGATCACGAAATCGGCCTCGCCGAACACCGAGAAGTTCTGGTTCAGGCGCGTCCAGTGCACGCCGTGGTAGACCGTGTAGTCGGCCGGCAGCGCCTTTTCGAGCAGCGCCAGCGTTTCGCGTTCGCGCGCGGCCGCGCCGGTCGCTTCGAGGCTCTTCCAGTCGTCGGGAACAATACGGGCCATGCAGTGCCTCAATGGGAGAAGCGTGTGGATGAAGTGCGTGGTTCAGATGCGCAGATGCGTGCGCCAGGACGCGCGATCCGGTGTGCGGCCATTGTACGCAACGCCGTCGCACGCAGCAGAGCCACGCCCGCACTCGCGCGCGCATCGTGTATCGTTACCGGCGAACGCCGCGCGCGAGGTGCGGCTTACCCACCGTAAAAGAAAAGGATTCGCCGGATGATTACGATCTGGGGACGCACCAATTCGGTCAACGTCCAGAAAGTCTTGTGGTGCTGCGACGAACTCGTGCTGCCGTTCGAGCGCATCGACGCCGGCCTGCAATTCGGCCGCAACAACGAACCCGACTATCTCGCGATGAATCCGACCGGCAAGATTCCGACGCTGGTCGACGACGATTTCGTGCTGTGGGAATCCAACTCGATCCTGCGCTATCTCGCGATGCAATACGGCGAATCGAGCCTGCTGTATCCGGCCGAGCCGAAGCTGCGCGCGAGCGTCGATCGCTGGCTCGACTGGTCGCTGTCGACGCTGCAACCCGCCGAGCGCCCGGTGTTCTGGACGCTCGTGCGCACGTCGGCGGAGCAGCGCGACATGGCCCGGCTCGCCACCGATGCCGCCGCCGTCGGCCAGTTGTGGCGCCTGCTCGACACGCATCTGCAAGGACGCTTCTTTCTCGAAGGCGAGAAGTTCACGCTGGCCGACATCGTGATCGGCGCGTATGCGAAGCGCTGGTTCGGGCTCGACGGCATCGAACGGCCGCCGCTGCCGAATCTCGAGCGTTGGTATTCGCGCATCGCCACACGCTCGGGCTTCAGGAAATACGTCGACTTTCCGCTAACTTGAAGTGGCGTTCGGAGCTGGCGCTCGGTCACGGCCGGGCACGGCATCGCGTGGAGACCTCTATAATCGACGCATGAAGATCGCCAAGCCCGTCGCCAAGCCCGCCGCAACCGGCCCTCAGGCCACTCCCGCCCATTCCGCCGATGCTCACGGCCATCATGCGCATCATGAGGCCGCGCACACGCATGGCGCCTCGCAGGAAGCCGCCCTCGCGCTCGCCGAGGAATATTGCCGCGAGCGCGGCGAAAAGCTCACGCCGATCCGGCGTAAGGTGCTCGAACTGCTGCTGAATTCGGGGCGCGCGACCAAGGCGTATTCGCTGCTCGACGAAATGCGCCAGATCCATCCCGGCTCGGCGCCGCCGACCGTCTACCGCGCGCTCGACTTCCTGCTCTCGGCCGGCCTCGTGCATCGGATCGAATCGATCAACGCCTTCACCGTGTGCCACGACCTGACGCAGTGCCAGCACGGCATTCTCGTGGTCTGCCAGCAATGCGGCAGTGTCACCGAGTTGCACCAGCCGAAGCTGCGCCAGTCGCTCGTCGCGCAGATCGAAGACGCGGGCTACCGCCTCGCGAGCGATGAAATCGAGTTGAAGGGATTGTGTTCCGCCTGCCAGGCGCAACAGGCGGAAGGTGCCGCAACGCGGGTGGCCGCGGCGAAGTAATCATCGCGGCTCAAGCATGCGCCGGCACCAGGTCAGGCGCGGCTGGCGCACCCGGTGCGCAGGTTGCGCCAATCGCGCGGCAGCGCCTTGCCGCGCACTCCGGCCGGGATTCGCCGCGACGCTCAACCGGCCGCGCGTGCGTCGATCGCGTCGTGCAGCAGCGTCACCAGATCGTCGGGCAAGGCGGGTTTGGTCATGAAATGCTGAAAGCCTTCGCCGATGCTGCGCAGACGGTAGGCGTCGTCGGTATGGCCGGTGAGGGCCACGGCCACCGCCGGCGAATGACCGCCGCAAATCTCGTGGTCGCGCAGCCGCTGGATCAGATAGAAGCCGTCCATCGTCGGCAGATCGAGATCGCAGACGACCGCATCGGGCAACAGGCGCATTGCCGCTTCCACGCCCTCTTCCGCATCCGCCACGGCGCAAACCTTCGCGCCCTCCGCCTCGAGTAACAAGGTCAGCGACTCCCGGCTGTCCGGGTCGTCCTCTACCAGCACGATCGTGGCGTGATCGAGCCTCATTGCTCCGTTCATCTTCTGTTGTTGCTCTGGAAAAGCGGTTAGGCCGTCCGAACCGGCCAATGTTTCACTCTGCTGCTTGCCGCCGATCTGCGCGGCTACGGTGTTGCTGTCCATGGTTCCGACTCGATTTCGCACGCCGAGTTGCAGACAGGTTCGCGATTGTAAAACATCGCGCTCATCACCTTCCCGAGTACAACGCGTGCGCACGGTAACGCGCCAAAATTGCACGCTGATGAAAAAACGGCCGCCGGTATTCACCGCGCTTCGCCTGCCCGTCTTCCCCAGTATTGCCACGGCTCGCCGATTGCCGGCAACCGATTTACCGGCGCGGCTCGTGCCCAACCCCGCTCGCATGGGCCGTGCCACTCGGCATTGTCTCGTTTCTTTTCTGCCCGTCGAATTGCTTGCGCGGCTGCGACGCCCTCGTTTGTTGCACGTGGGTTACACGCGGGTTACGCGCGGCGGTCGCGTTCATCCCGCCTCGGTCTCCATGAATAGCACGTCACGTGCCTTGCCGCAGTGCTTCGCGGCGCGCGAAACGCGCTCGCACGAGAAGCCGTCGGTACGCAGCCGATAAGACCGGCAGCGGCGCTGTCATCATGGGCGCGCTAGTGTGCGCTTGCCGCGCCTGGCGCATTTTGCAGAAGCTTAGGCTTGAACGGCCGACCTTGCGCAAGCCGCGGCCTGGCAGGGCCGGCTCGAAGCCTTGCTCATCGAATGGGTTTGCGGCACTGCGGCGCGGCTCGGGATTGATCCGCCGAACGAAGCGCCGAACGAAGCGCCGAATGAAGGGACAAAGGAAGCGACAAAAGCGACGTTCGAGGACGGGAAAAAGAAACACGGAATTGGACGGGCGTCTGAAGGGCGTTCGCGAGAGTCGTCTTGAGCGAGCCTCACTTGAACTTCACTTGCCCTTCTTCGCGCCGATGCCGTGCATCAGCAACGCGACCGCATGGCGCGCGATCTCCTCGCCGCCGATGTTGCGCCGCATCGGATCGTTGCCCCACAGCTTCGAGGTCGCGAGCGGCAGGATCGTCATGCCCAGCAACGTGACGAACACGAGCGCGGGTTCGAGCGCCGCGTTCAGACGCCCCTCTTTCTGCCAGCGCGCGATGGCCGATAGCGAAGCCTTCTGATTCGCATTGCCGAAGCGCTCGTGCATGCGCTGGCGCAGCAGCCCGCCGTCGCTGATGACTTCGCGCACCCATAACGACGCAAACCACGGATAGTCGTCCGCGACCTGCACGAGCCGCCGCGCGAGCTGCGTGATCGCCGCGACCGGATCGTCGGGATTCTCCTGGAACGGCACGCCGAAGCTCGCGCGTAACGGTGCGAAACATTCATCGATCAGCACGTCGAGCAACTGATCGCGTGTCTTGAAGTAGTAATGCACCATCGCGGGCGTGAAGCCGGCTTCGCGCGCGATCTCGCCGAGCGAAGTCTCTACGATGCCCTGCTTCGCGAATAGCCGGAGCGCCGCATCGAGCAAACGGGCGCGTTGCTCGGGACCGCGTGCGGCGCCGGTCGGCCGGCCCGGACGGCGGGCAGCGGGCGATGCGGCGCTCGTGTCGGTTGCTGTATCAGTTGCCGCATCGGTTGCAGTATCCGCGTGTGCCGTAGCTTGTGCTGCCTTGACGGTGCCGCGCTTCGACGAACCGCGCTCGGCATTACGCTCCTGAGCGCTACCCCGCGCACGCGGCGACGATGCAACGTTCACCGTGGGGTTATCAACTGCGGAGCCATCTGACGAGATCCTTGCCATTGCATTCAATTTGACGTGAGAGACAATGTCGAATATATTAATCTCTCAATTAATTAATTTCAATGCGTCTCCGCCATGGAACAACCCGCCACGACCCAGCCGGTCGAATCCGCGCCGCCGGATTCGCGGTCTGCTTCGGCCGCCGACCATCCGCCGATCCGGTTGCTGTTTCCGGCGCTGCTGCTGGTCATGCTGCTCGCCGCGCTCGATCAAACGATCGTCTCGACCGCACTGCCGACCATCGTCGGCGAACTCGGCGGGCTCAACAACCTGTCGTGGGTCGTGACCGCCTACCTGCTCACCTCGACGATCGTCGTACCGCTGTATGGCAAATTCGGCGACCTGTTCGGCCGCAAGATCGTGCTGCAAACCGCGATCGTCGTGTTCCTCGTCGGCTCTGCGCTGTGCGGCATCGCGCAGAACATGGGCCAGCTGATCGTGTTGCGCGCGCTGCAAGGGCTCGGCGGCGGCGGCCTGCTCGTCGTGACGATGGCCGCGATCGCCGACGTGATTCCGCCCGCCGAACGCGGCCGCTATCAAGGCGTGTTCGGCGGCGTGTTCGGTCTTGCCACGGTCATCGGCCCGCTGCTCGGCGGCTTTCTCGTCGAACACCTGACGTGGCGCTGGATTTTCTATATCAACCTGCCGCTCGGCATCGTTTCGCTCGTCGTGATCGGCGCGGTTTTCCGGCCGCACGTTCGTCACGTGAAGCATACGATCGACTATATGGGCGCCGCGTTTCTCGCCGGCGCGCTAACCTGCATCATCCTGTTCACGAGCCAGGGCGGCACGATCCTGCCGTGGTCGTCGCCGCAACTGTGGTTCACGCTCGGCATGGGGCTCGTGTCGATCTGGGGTTTCATCCACGAAGAACGCAGCGCGGTCGAACCGATCATGCCGCTCGAACTGTTCAGAGACCGCACGTTCGTGCTGAGCAGTCTCATCAGCTTCATCATCGGCGTGTCGCTGTTCGGCTCGGTAACGTTCATCCCGCTCTACCTGCAAGTGGTGAAAGGCTCCACGCCATCTGAGGCCGGCATGCAGATGCTACCGATGATGGGCGGGCTCTTCATCATGTCGATGGTGACCGGCCGTGTCATCAGCAAGATCGGCAAGTACCGCATGTTCCCGATCATGGGTACGTGTCTCGTATCGATCGCGATGCTGCTACTCGCGCGCCTGCAGATCGATACGCCGATCCATGTGATGTATCTGTACATGGGCCTGCTCGGCTTCGGTCTCGGCATGGTGATGCAGGTGCTGGTTCTCGCCGTGCAGAACACCGTCGAGTTCCGGCATATGGGCGTCTCGACGTCGGGCGTGACGCTGTTCCGCTCGATCGGCGGCTCGATCGGCGTCGCCAGTTTCGGCGCGGTGTTTTCGAACGGCCTCGCCGCGCGCCTCGAAAAGCTGATTCCCGCCGATACCGAACTGCCGCACGCCCTGGGACCTGCCGCGATTCAACAGTTGCCCGAAGCATTGCGCAACGATTATCTGCATGCGTTTTCCGGTGCGCTGCACACAGTGTATCTGTCGGCCGCGTGCGTCGTGGTGCTCGCTTTCGCGCTCGCGTGGCTGCTGAAGGATCATCCGCTGCGCAAGCAATAATCCCGACGTGCCTGCATCCTGATGCAAGCACTTAACGATGACGCTCTCGCGAGGCCGTACGCAAAACGCGTCGGCCTCGCTTCATTTCATTGCCCGTTTCATTGCCCATCCCGCTCTTCTCTACTCGCGCAATGCGTTCACTCGCAAACGACGTGCAAAAAGCCATACGTCCATTCGTTCTCAACGCATGAGCACTGTTTCGTCCTGCTTCCGAATGTGTGCTAGCGCACACAGGTCGGGTATGAAAGCAGATTGACGTTCCCGGCGAAACGCCACATATTGGAAATAGCGGCAACGTAGGCGCGGCCTACGTCTGCGAGACTCTCCGGCGCATGTGGATCGTGATTCCGCGGACCAGCTTCCAGCCTCAACACGATCCGGAGCATGCCTTTACGGCATCGTTTTCCACAGGTGGGTCCACGGCATGTCCATACAGACCGCAACCGGCCATAGCTTTCCGATGCCCTGCAGACGCTGCGGCGGCGCGCTGTACCGGCAGGTTGCGCGCTGCCCGTATTGCGGCGCCGCGCATCCCTTCGATGCGGATGCGGCCCCCGCCCTGCATCCTCACACACGCACCGAAATACCGGGCAGTCGCGCGAGCACGATGCATAAGCCCTTACAGAGTTTCGAAACCGGGCTGAACGCATCGGACCCGCAGGACGAGAGAAGCCTCGTCGCCCATCCGGCGCGCCATGACGAAGTCTGGCCCCGCAAGCCGGCCATGCGCACGGCGCTCGTCTCGCCCGATACGCCGGATCCGCTGCTCGAAGAAGAACCTGTGTATGTGCCGCGTAATACAACGCGGACGATCCGACGCGTGCTGTATGTGCTCGGCGCGCTTATCGCCATTGCCCTGGCGTATGTCGGCTATACCCTCTTTAGCGATGGCGCCGACAACGAGGATGAAAGTGCCGATGCAATTAATCAGGATGCCAGAATGACGACCGGCACGATCGCGCCACTAGCGTCGGCGCCTTCCGTCACGCAATCGCTGACCGCGAATTCACCGGCCGCGGTCAGGCCCACGACGCCAGTCGTTCCGGTTACGCCTGTCGCACCTGTCGCGCCACCGGTTCTCGCCGCGCCCGCGAAACCGCCGATGCAGTTCCGCGACGCGACGCGGGCACTCGATGCTGCGCGTCTCGCGTTGCGCGGCAATGATCTGTCCAAGGCACAAGCCGCGCTCGCCGCCGCGCAAACGTTACAACCGGGCAACGCCGACGCGAAAGATCTGGCCGCGCAGCTACGTCCCCTCACCGAGCGCCGCGACAGCGCGTTGCAGGCCGCGCAGGCTTGCGTCGCGCAACAGTCGTGGCCGTGCGCGCGTCAGCACGCGAACGAGGCTCTGGCGATCGACAGTGGCAACGACATGGCGAAGAACATTCTCGAACGTGTGATTCGCGAGACCGGCTGGGCGCCGCTCAATCCGCACGCGTCGGCCACCGGCGCGGCACAAGGCAAGCCGATCGCGCAAACGCAACTGCAAACGCCGCCGCCTCGACGCGATTAACAGGAGAGCGACAGCCGATCGGCAACAACGCGCACACTCGCACGCACGCTCGAAAGGCAGGAAATCGTCTCGCCGCCTTCCGGCATGCAATTTTTTATCTGGATACCGAATAAATTGCCATGCTCCATACCAACGCACACCTTATCGTGCTTTCTCTGAGCGGAAACAGACGGACCCAGGCATCGCGGCACCTCGAACATGACATCACAGCCGGATTACTGGCGCTTCGCGCGCGCCGACGCGGGAAGCTCGATAAACCTGACCGATAGGTAGAGACCATGCTGAAGAGACTTCTCGCGGGATGGCTGGGGCTGGCGGCGCTGGTCGTGGGTTCGCTGGCAAGCGCGGAACCGGCTCACTACAAGATCGTCACGGGGCCCGAGCGCGGCACGTATATCCAGTTCGGCAACGATCTGGCGAAATGGGTGGCGCAACCGGTCGGCATCGATCTGGAAGTGGTCGCCTCGAAAGGCTCGGCCGAAAACGTGCAGCGCATGCGCTTCGAGCCCGGCGTAAAGCTCGCGCTCGTGCAGTCCGACGTGTACCAGGCATTCGTCGACATGGCGAACTCGGGCAACCCCGAAGCGGGCACGACGATCCGGCCATTGCGGCTCATCATGCCGCTCTACGACGAGGAGATCAACGTCGTCGTGCGCGCGGATTCGCCGCTGAAAACGCTGGCCGACATCAAGGACAAAACCATCAGCGTCGGCCTGCTCGGCAGCGGCACCGCGCAGTCGGCAACGACGCTTTATCGCCTGATGTTCGGCCAGCCGATTCCCGAGCAGAACATCCAGCACCTGAGCAACGAGGATGCGCTCGCCGCATTGATCGTGAAGAAGATCGACGTCGCGATCATCGTGGTCGGGCAGCCCGCCAAGCTCTTCAACGACATGAGTCCCGACCTGCTGCAACAGTTGCGCCTGCTGCGCGCCGACCCCAATGCGCCGGAAACGAACCGCGCGAAGCAGACCTACTTCCCGACCACGATCCGTCAGAGCAGCTATCCGGGCTGGCTCAAGGAAGACGTGCCCGGCCTGACCGTGAAGGCGTTTCTCGTGACCTACGACTACGGTCTGCGCGATACCGTCAGCAATCTGAATCATTTCGCCGACTCGCTGTGCGCGAACTTCGACAATCTGCAGGAGCACGGCCATCCGAAATGGAAGCAGGTGAAGCTCGAACTGCCGACGCTCGTGCGCGGATGGAAGTACTACGGTCCCGTCGAAAAACATCTGCGCGCCTGCATCGCGAACCGCGGCGCGACGATAAACGCGGCGGCGGCTCAAACCACTCAGCCCCCCCAGGCCGCGCAGAAACCGCGCACGCCCTGCACGGACCAGGAGCGCCTGCTTCTGCTGTGCAAATAGCGCTTGCCGGTAGGGCAAAAACGCGAGCGTTCAAACGCGCTCGCGCTGCGTCGCACCCGCCACGGCACTCGCTTCCATCGCCCGCTGCAATGCCTCGTAAACCTTCGGGCGATTGCATTGCGATACGTTAAAGCGCAGAAAGCCCGCGGCCGCCCGCGATGCGCTGAACACGTTGCCCGGCGCGAACACCACGCCGGCCGGCAACGCATGACGCGCGATCTCGGCGCCATCGAGCCCATCGGGTAGACGCGCCCACACGAACAACCCCGCGCGCGGCCGCGTCCAGATATCGAGGCCCGCATAGCCGAGACGCCGGATCGTCTCGCCCATCGCATCGGCAAGCTTCGCGCGCATCGCTTCGAGATGGCGCCGATAGGTGCCGTCCACGAGCATGCGATGCACGACGCCCGCCGCGAGCTGGCCGTTGCCGAACGACGTCGCGAGCTTCAGATCGATCAGCGGCTCGATCCATTCGGCGCGCGCGGCGATATAGCCGCAGCGCACCGCCGCCGACAGCGTCTTCGACAGGCTGCCGATCGACACCACGCGCGCGAGCCCGTCGAACGCGGCAAGACGCGGCGCGGCTTCGTCCTCGAAGTCGGCGAAGATGTCGTCCTCGACGATCAGCAAATCGTGCTCGCCCGCGAGCTTGAGCAGCCGATGCGCGACGGCCGGCGCGAGCGTCGCGCCGGTCGGATTGTGAATCGCCGAGTTGGTCACGTAGAGGCGCGGACGATGCTCGATCAGCGCGCGCTCGAATGCCGCGAGATCCGGTCCTTGCGGCGTGTACGGCACGCTCTCGATCCGCACGCGGTGCGCGCGCAGCAAGGCCTGGAAATTGAAGTAGCACGGATCGTCGATCAGCACCGTATCGCCCGGTTCGAGCAGGAAGCGGCACACGAGGTCGAGCGCATGCGTGGCGCCGTCGGTCAGCATGATCTGCTCGGGCGGCGCATCGACGCCATGCTGCGCGAGCCGCCATGCAAGCTGCTGACGCAGCGCCGGCCAGCCGGCCGGACTCGCGTAGTCGGCAAGCGATGCCTGCGGGTCGCGCGCGACCGCGCGCAGCGCGCGGCGCACGCCGTCTTCGGGCAGCCACGACGCCGGCATCCAGCCGCAGCCCGGTTTCAGCACTTTCGAGTCCGTTTCCAGCGACTGCCGCGTGAGCCACAGCGGATCGACCTCGCGATCGAGGCGCGGCCCGAGATCGGCGAGCGCGAACGGCGGCGCATGGCCCGACACGAAGAAACCGGAGCCGCGCCGCGCGACGATCACCCCTTCGGCGACCAGACGATCGTAGGCTTCCACCACCGTCGACTTCGACACGCCGAGCGTGCCGGTCATCGCGCGGATCGACGGCACGCGCGAGCCCGGCATCAGCGAACGGCTCGCGATGCGCTCGCGCAGGCTGTTCATCACGCGCTCGACCCGGGTGCCCGAAGGCGCCCCGCTATTCCCGTTTTCCGTCATCTGTACTGCTCCATGTTCAATACAGTTTGTGCAAAGTGTACTGATCTGTAGCTTACCGTTTCCGGCACCGGAGCGCATCATGGTGCTTCCTCGACAGGCGGGATGACTTCAATGGACAAGACAACCAACGGCTGGCTCAGCGGTCTCGCGGGCGTGCTGATTTTCAGCGGCTCGCTGCCGGCCACGCGTCTTGCCGTGCAAGGGCTCGACCCAGTGTTTCTGACCGTCGCGCGCGCGACGATCGCGGGTCTCCTCGGCCTGCTGCTGTTGCTCGCGTTTCGCGAGACGCGGCCCGTGCGGCGCGACGTGCTGCCGCTCGTCGTGGTCGCGCTCGGCGTCGTGGTCGGTTTTCCGCTCCTGACGGCACTCGCGCTGCGTCACGTGAGCGCCGCGCATGCGGTCGTGTTTATCGGCCTGCTGCCGCTCGCGACCGCGATCTTCGGCGTGCTGCGCGGCGGCGAGCGGCCGCAACCCGCGTTCTGGCTGTTTTCGGCGCTCGGCAGCGGCGCGGTCGTCGCGTTCGCGTTGCGGCACGGCATCGATGCCTCGCCGCTCGGCGACGCGCTGATGCTCGCTGCCATCGTCGTCTGCGGGCTCGGCTATGCGGAAGGCGCGCGCCTCTCGCGCCATCTCGGCGGCTGGCAGGTGATCTCGTGGGCGCTCGTGCTGTCGCTGCCGCTGATGCTGCCGCTCGCGTGGTGGACGCGGCCCGCCTCGTTCGCGGGCATCGGCGCGGCGGCACTGTGGGGCCTCGCCTACGTGTCGCTCTTCAGCATGCTGATCGGCTTCGTGTTCTGGTATCGAGGGCTCGCGCTCGGCGGCATCGCAGCGGTCGGACAGTTGCAGCTGTTGCAGCCGTTCTTCGGCCTGCTGCTCGCGGGACTGCTGCTGCACGAACAGGTGCCGCCGTCGATGATTCTCGTCACCGTCGTCGTGGTCGCCTGCGTGGCCTTCGCGCGGCGTTTCTCGCGCGCGGCGCCGGCGCGGCGCGCCGCCTGACACCCGGGCCGGCCAAAACCGCCGGCCTTTTTCGGGATCGAATCGCGCGGCCCGCGGGTCGATATGTCATCATGCCGACGATAGCTCAACCCCCGCGCCGCGACCGCCGATGCCGACCGCCTTTGCCCAAACCGTCGAAGCCCGTTTTGCCGAACTTACGCCGACTTCGAAACGCGTCGCCAGCTACATGCTCGCGAACCTCGACCGGCTCGGCCTCGAAACCGCTGACCAGATCGCGCAGCAAGCCGGCACGAGCGGCATCTCCGTCGGCCGCTTTCTGCGCAGCATCGGCTACCGCAATCTCGACGATCTCAAGCGCGAACTGCGCGGCACCACACAGCAACGTCCGTGGCTCATCACCGACCGGCTCGATGCGTTCCGCCGCGGCACGCACGAAGCCGCTCACGCGCAAGGCGGCACGCCCGCCGCCGGCGATGCCGGCGCTTCGTCTGCGCGCGACGCGACGCTCGCGCAATCGCTCGAACTCGAAATCGGCGCGATCCAGCATGTGTACGAACTCGCGCGCTCGCCGGTGTTCGCGCGCGTCGCCGAACGCATCGCGCATGCCGAGGCCATTTACATTCTCGGCATCCAGTCGACGCGCGGCATCGGCAATGCGTTCTACAGCTACCTCGAATACATCCGCCCGCGCGTGTTCTATTCCGACGGCATGTCGGGCTCCTACGTCGATTCGCTGAACTCGGAATTCAACGCACCGTATCTGATCGTCACCGATACGCGCGCGTACTCGGCCATCGCGCGTCGCTATTGCGAAGCCGCCTCGCGCCGCGGCCTGCCCTTCGCGCTCGTCACCGACATTTACTGCCCGTGGGCGCGCGATTTCGAGGGCGATCTTCTGCAGGTGAAGACCGACGTCGGCCAGTTCTGGGATTCGCTCGCACCGCTCACGTGCCTGTTCAATCTGCTGATCTCGGCCGTGGTGGAGCGGCTCGGGCCGGCCATCGACGAGCGCGTCGCGCGCAACCGCGAATTGCAGAGCGAATTCGATCAGTTCGATCTTTGAGGCTTCGGCACTCGTACGCTCCCACACATAGCGGGGATTTTTGACCCGCTTCAAATCCGCGCGCGCGGCAGGCATAGTCGAAATCTTTGCCGGCAACACGCCAGGAACGCTCATGAGCCCGACCCGATCCACGTCCCCGCCCACCCCTGCCAACCCGGGCTCACCCGGCACGCCACGGATTCGCGACGCCACCGAGGCCGATCTCCCCGCGATCCAGACCATCTACGCGCACCACGTGCTGACCGGCGTCGCTTCGTTCGAGGAAACGCCGCCGTCGGTCGACGAACTGCGCATGCGGCTCGCGTCGGTGCGCGGTCACGGCCTGCCGTACATGGCCGCGGAACTCGACGGCGAGGTGGCCGGCTATTGCTACGCGACGCTGTATCGCCCGCGCGCCGCCTATCGCAACACGATCGAGGACTCGATCTACGTGAGCGACGCCTATCGCGGACGCGGCCTCGGACGCGTGCTGCTGCAGGCGCTGATAGAACGCTGCGAAAGCGGGCCGTGGCGCCAGATGATCGCCGTAATCGCCGATGGCGGCAGCGGCGGCTCCCTGTCTTTACACAGCCAGCTCGGCTTCGAGTTGACCGGCACGCTGAAGGCGGTCGGCTACAAACACGGCCGCTGGCTCGATACGACGCTGATGCAGCGCACGCTCGGCCGCGGCGCTTCGAGCGCCCCCGACGACGCGATCAGCGGCTGATGCGAGCCTCCGGGGCGAACCCATGAGGCGAGCCGCGCTACCTGGCCCGCGCGCTGGTGGCGCGCGGCGCTGCCGCGTTAAAATCCGGGCATGCCGAACACGCCGCCTTCCGCCCCGCCCGCGCCCGCCGGTTCCAGCCATCCGGCAAGCGCGTCGCCGCGCAACGAATACACCGTCGACGAACTCGCGCGCGTCAGCGACACGACCGTGCGCAACGTGCGCGCCTATCAGGATCGCGGTCTGCTCGCGCCGCCGGAAAAGCGCGGCCGCGTCGGCGTGTACGACGACACGCACGTCTCGCGTCTGAAGCTCATCAACCATCTGCTCGCGCGCGGCTACACGCTTGCGAACATCCAGGACCTCATCAAGGCCGTCGACGAGGGTCACGACCTGCGCTCGATCCTCGGGCTCGAAACCGCCATTGGCGGACGCTGGTCGCGCGAGCGGCCGAAAAAATATTCGCTGATCGAGCTGGTGCAGATGTTCGGCGACAAAGCCTCGCCGAGCGCGCTCGCGAAAGCGGTCGAGCTCGGGCTGCTCGAACGCAATGGCCTGTCTTTCGTCTCTGCCAATCCGACCGCGCTCGCCGCGGGCGCGACGATGGCGAAGGAAGGCATCCCGCTCACCGACCTGCTCGACGCGGTGAGCATCGCGCGGCCGCATTTCAACGCGGTCGCGAAAGCGCTGGTCGATCTGGTCGTGCGTCAGCTCGACCGCTATGAAGCCGATGCGCTGCCGCCGCCCGCCGACGTACCCGCGCTCGTCGACGCGATCTGGCGCTTGCGGCCGCTGGCGAGCGTGCTCGTCGAAAGCGAAATGAACCGCGCGCTCGAAGAAGCTTCCGGCGATTATCTCGGCGACCGCGTCGCCGCAATCATGGAAAAGAAGCTCGGCCACTCCGCGGACGGCGAAACGGCAAAACGCGCGGCGCAGAAAAAAAGTAAGACGAAGAAGTAAGCCGGGCACCCACACCGCTTTGCGAAACGGCCTCGCCGGCTTCCAGCATTGGCGAGGCGCAACTCAGTCCCGCCGCAACCGCAATCCAGGCCCGGCACCGGCCAACGCCACCCCACACCGTCACGCGCCTCGCCGCCTACGCCGGGCGCATCTCGCACCGCGCCCCCACCCTAGAGCCCGCCGTCTAACCGGCATCTTGCATCCTTCGTTCTCAGCCTCTATTGTTACATCAATCAATGTAACAGTTAATAGCGTAAAAAGGAGACGGATCGGATGAACGCCCGCACGATGTCCCACGACGACGCGCCGCCCGAACCGCGCGCGCCTCTCGATACAGCGCTGGTCCACACGGACATCGCGATCATCGGCTCCGGCTTCGCGGGCCTCGGCATGGCGATCCGCCTGCGCCAGGCCGGCATCACCGATTTCGTCATCGCCGAGAAGGCCGGCTCGGTCGGCGGCACCTGGCGCGACAACCACTACCCCGGCTGCGCGTGCGACGTCCAATCGCACGTCTATTCGTTTTCGTTCGCGCCGAATCCGCGCTGGAGCCGCATGTTCGCGCGCCAGCCCGAAATTCGCGCGTACCTCGAAGACTGCACGCGGCGCTTCGGCGTCGAGCGTCATCTGCGCTTCGGCCATGAACTCGCGAGCGCGATCTACGACGAAACGCGCCACCGCTGGCAGCTGACTTTCGCAAACGGCCAGCAATGGTCGGCGCGCGTGCTGATCTCGGGCATGGGCGGCCTGTCGCGCGCGGCGCTGCCCGATATTCCCGGCATCGAAAACTTCAAGGGCAAGGCGTTTCATTCGCAGCACTGGGATCACGACTATGCGCTCGAAGGCAAACGCGTCGCCGTGATCGGCACCGGCGCGAGCGCGATCCAGTTCGTGCCGCAAATCCAGCCGCGCGTCGCGCATCTCGATCTGTTCCAGCGCACGCCGCCGTGGATCATGCCGAAGGCCGACCGGCCGGTGAAGCCGCTCGAACAGTGGCTGTTCAAACGTCTGCCGTTCACGCAGAAGATCATGCGCTCGGCGCTGTACTGCATGCTCGAATCGCGCGCGGTCGGCTTCGCGATTCATCCTTCGCTGATGAAGACCGCGCAGAAAGTCGCGGAGCGTCATCTGCGCCGCCAGGTACCCGATGCGCAACTGCGCGCGACGCTCACGCCGAACTACACGATGGGCTGCAAGCGCATCCTGATCTCGAACGACTATTTCCCGGCTGTAGCGCAAGCGAACGTCTCGGTGAAGACCACCGGCATCGCGCACATCGAGGAAGACGCGGTCGTCACGACCGATGGCGTGCGTCATCCGGCCGACTGCCTGATCTTCGGCACCGGCTTCCAGGTCGCCGATCCGTTTCCACCCGGTGTCGTACGCGGTCGCGGCGGCATCGATATCGTCGAGACGTGGCGCGACGGCGCGCATGCGTACCTCGGTACGACCTTGCCTGGCTATCCGAATTTTTTCATGATCGTCGGCCCGAACACCGGTCTCGGCCACAACTCGATGGTGTTCATGATCGAGTCGCAGGTCGAATACGTCCTGCAGGCGCTGCGGACGATGAAGACCGAACAGGCCGCCGCGATCGAAGTGCGTCCGCAGGTCGAGCGCGACTACAACGAGCGCATCCAGCGCAAGCTCGATCACGCGATCTGGTCGACGGGCGGCTGCGAGAGCTGGTATCTCGATCCGAAGACGGGCAAGAACACCACGTTGTGGCCGGGCTTCGCATACAAGTTCCGCCAGGCCACCAGCACGTTCCGCATGAACGATTACTTCGCGCTTGCGCCCGCGCCGCAGGCGGGCGTACAGGCGGGCATGCAGGCGATCAGGCAGTCGACTCATCCCGCGAGCGCCACAGCGCAGATGCAGCAACCCGCGCCTGCGCACGGCAACGCCGCGGTGACGTCGGCGGAAGCGACCTGAACGGATAACGACGGCAGCGCAGCAATCAGGGAGGACAGGAGCCAATGAAGCACTTCACCGATAAAGTGGCCGCGATCACCGGCGCGGGCTCGGGCATGGGCCGCTCGCTCGCGATCCGGCTCGCGCGCGAGGGTTGTCATCTCGCGCTCGCCGACCGCAATCCGGCCAGCCTCGCCGATACCGCGCAGCTTGCGCAGGCCGCCGCGCCGCACGTGGTCGGCGCGCCGCTGCGGATCACGACGCGTGTGCTCGACGTCGCCGATCGCGCGGCGATGTTCGAGTGGGCCGCCGCCACCGCGCTCGAACACGAGCGCGTCAATCTCGTGTTCAACAACGCCGGCGTCGCGTTGTCGAGCACGATCGACGGCATGGAGTACGCCGATCTCGAATGGATCGTCGGCATCAACTTCTGGGGCGTCGTGCATGGCACGAAAGCGTTCCTGCCGTATCTGAAGAGTTCGGGCGAGGGGCATATCGTCAATACGTCGAGCGTGTTCGGGCTCTTTTCGCAGCCCGGCATGAGCGGCTACAACGCGACCAAGTTCGCGGTGCGCGGCTTCACCGAGTCGTTGCGTCAGGAGCTCGACCTCATGAAATGCGGCGTCTCGGCGACCTGCGTGCATCCGGGCGGCATTCGAACCAACATCGCGCAAGCGAGCCGGATTGCGCAGAACATGGTCGGCTTCATGGTCGAGAACGAACAGCAAGGTAAGGACGACTTCGAGAAATTTTTCATCACGAGCGCCGACGATGCCGCGCGCGTGATTCTCGACGGCGTGCGCAAAAACAGACGGCGCGTGCTGATCGGCCGCGACGCGCGCGCGGCCGACTGGCTCGCGCGCACGCTGCCCGCCGCCTATCAGGCGCTCGTCGTGATGCAGACGCGCCGGCTCAAGCGCGTCGCCGAAAAACGCGCGCGCCGCGCCGCGCAGCTCGACGGCAAGCGCGCGTGAGGTCCGCGATGTCATACGCTCAACGATACCGAGTTAGTCACGCCGCGCTCAATCGGCAAGACCGGGCACGTCATCGTGCCGGCGATCACAAGGGAGACAGGCCATGATGCCAGTTCGCCGCGACCTGCGTTTCAATCTGCCGCCGGAACGCGCGTGCGATTGGCACGCGCAAGGCTCGCACGTCACGCACTTTTTCAATGCGCTTTCGCTGCTGTTTCCGGCCGGCGAGCGCTTCTTCATGGATTCCGTGCGCAACTATCGCGACCGGATCGACGACCCCGAGCTGAAGAAGCAGGTGCTCGGCTTCATCGGCCAGGAAGCGATGCATACGCGCGAGCACATCGAGTACAACGACCTGCTGCAACAGGCGGGACTGCCCGCGCACAAGCTCGACAAGCGGCTGTGGTGGCTGCTCAATCTATTCCGCAAGGTACTGCCCGATTCGTATCAGCTCGCGATCACGGTCTGCCTCGAACACTACACGGCGATGCTGGCCGGTCTGCTGCTCGAAGACTCGACGCGCATCGCCGGCTCGGTCGAAGGCTATACGCAGATGTGGACCTGGCACGCGCTCGAGGAAACCGAGCACAAGTCCGTTTCGTACGACGTCTGGAATACGGTGCTCAAACCCGGCCTCGGGCGCTACCTGCTGCGCACCGGCACGATGCTCGCCACCACGCTGACGTTCTGGCTCATCGTGTTCGACTACAACGTGCGGCTCATCGTCGCCGATCGCAAGCGCGGCGGACACCTGCGCGGCATGTGGCGTCTCACGAAGTACCTGTACGGTCCGCGCCATGGCGTGTTTGCACGCATCGCCGGCGAATGGCTGAGCTTTTTCCGGCCCGGCTTCCATCCGTGGGATCACGACAACCGCTCGCAACTCGCGCGGATCGACGGGCTCGTCGCCGCCGTCGAAGCGACCAACGCGCACTCGCCGGTCAGGCGTAATGCGCCGCGCCGCGGCGTGCGGGCGGCCGCGTGATACGCGAGACGCTGTCGGTCGATGCCGGCGACGTGCAGCTCGCGGTCTACGTCAGCGGACCGCGCGACGCCACGCCGATCGTGCTCGTGCACGGCTATCCCGATTCGGCCGCGGTGTGGGAACCGGTGCGCGCGCAACTCGAGGCGCGCTATCGGGTGATCGCCTACGACGTGCGCGGCGCGGGCGCGTCCGGCGCACCGGCCACGCGCGCCGCGTACCGGCTCGAACGTCTTGCCGCCGATCTCGCCGCGGTCGCCGATGCAACCTGCGGCGCGCAGCCGTTTCATCTCGTCGGTCACGACTGGGGCTCGATTCAAAGCTGGGAAGCTGTCACCGATCCGGCGTTCAAGGGCCGTATTGCATCGTATACATCGATCTCGGGACCGTGCCTCGATCACGCATCGCTCGATTTGCGCGGCGGTGGCGCGGAGCGTACGGCACGCGCAACGCACGCAACGGCAGAGCGCAAAACGCGGCGCCCGTTCGGCAGCGGCGTGCGGCAAGCGCTGAAATCCTGGTACATCTTCTTCTTTCATCTGCCGTGGCTGCCGGAACTCGTGTGGCGCATGGGCGGCGCATACGCGTGGCCGCTATGGCTGCGTGCGACCGAGCACGTACGCACGGCTCGCGATCCCGCGCAGAAGCGCAACGCGATCAACGGCCTCAATCTTTATCGCGCGAATTTCATCGACACACTGCTGCGGCCGCGCGCACGTCACGCGCATGCGCCGGTACAGTTCATCGTGCCGCTGCGCGACCGCTATGTCGGACCGGCGTTATCGCTGGGACTCGAAGGATGGCTCGGCGCCTACGAACGCACCGAGATCGACGCGAGCCACTGGGTCGTGCTGCGCGATCCCGCATTGATCGCGGCGCATGTCGCGCGGTTCGTCGACGCACGGCCAATACAGGCGGCGGATGAAAACGCCGCAAGCATAATCGCAACGACAGCCGCAACGGCAGCCGCAACGACAAGCACAACGACAGCCGGCACAACGCTCAACGCGCGCGCGGCAAGCGCGTAAACAACGTCGGATAGTCGATCACGAGGCCATCGCGATCGACCCGCATATCCGCGGTGAAGTCGCGGAATAGGCCTTCATAGCGATACTCGCGATCCGGCTCGATGCACGTATACGCCTGCTCGGCGCGCGTAACCTGCAACTCCGGCGTCGAGACATACGCGACCTCGATCGGCCGGCGCTCGCCTTTGGCCAGTTTGAGCCGGCGAATCGGCAGCGTGTTCGTCAACGGCGTCGCGGCAATATCGATGTCGATGCAGCCTTCGAGCGCGCCCAACGTCAGACCGTGTCCGTCGTGCCAGCGCCCCGCGCCGTCGCCGTGCAATTCCAGTTCGCCGCCGCCGACGATCTTCAGCCACGCATGGCGCGTGCGCCACTGCGTATCGCAGCGCACCCTGTAATGCAGCCCATACGTCTTGCCGTAGCGCTGCCCGACGACGACACTCTCGACCGCGAAGCCGTCGTCGCGCGCATCGAACATCAGATGTTCGATGCCGTCGCCCTCTTCCGAGGCCCACCGTAGTTCACGCATCGCCTGTCTCCTCGCGAAACGGCGCGGCGCGCGCCGGTTGTTTATCGTAGCGCGAAAGCGGATCCGGGCACGACGTGGAAAGCCTCGCGCACAAATAGCCACTATCAACGCACAGCGATGCCTCATGCGGGGTCGCCGGACTATGCTCGCGGTTTGCCGTGATTCCTCAACCACGCCCGTCCCCGATGCATACCGTCGCGCCATCTCCTTCGTTCGGCGCCCCGCTGCGCACGCTGCTGCGCAGCTTCGGGCAGATCGTGCTGCAAGCGAATGCGTTCACCGGCGCCTGCCTGATCGCCGCGTGGCTGCTGGCGGACCCGCGCCTCGCATGCGCGGCGCTGCTAGGTGCAAGCGCGGCCAACGTGAGCGCCGTGCTCGCCGGCCATCCCGCACCCGACACGAGCGCCGGCCTGCATGGCTTCAATGGCGCACTCGCGGGGCTCGCCGCTTTCAGTTTCATCGCCGATCCGGCAACTGCGGCGGCGGTTGCGATTCTTGCCGCGACCGGCACCGCGTGGCTTTCGCAACCGTGGTCGCGATGGCTGCGCGCGCGGGGGCTCGGCTGCTTGTCGAGCCCGTGCCTGATCGTCACATGGCTATGGCTGCCGTTTATCGCGGACGGCACGCGGCACGCGAGCCCGCCGCCCGTTCATCCCCTCGATGCACTGCGTTTCTGCACCGGCGTGCTCGCCGGTTTCGCGCAAACCGGTTTTGCGTCGGGTGCATTGGCGGGTGTGTGCGTGCTGCTCGGCATCGCCGCCGCTTCACGCCGGCACGCGCTGTATGCGCTCGTCGGCGCGGGCTTCGCGAGCGCCGCACCTCTGCTGCCCGGCACCGACGCCGCTTCATTCGAGGCCGGCCTGTCGGGCTTCAACGGCATACTCACCGCACTCGCGCTGTGCGATGCCGGCTTCGCGCCGATGCTCGGCGGCGTCGCGATGTCGGTGCTGCTGCAAGCGGCGGCCGCGCATGCCGGCTGGCCGGTCATGACGGCGCCGTTCGTGCTCGCGACGTGGAGCGTTCAGTGGCTCAAGCGCGGTCTCGCCCGCACATCGCCGTGAGAGCCGTTATCGGCGCAGGGGCAAGAACACGCGCCGCGCCCGCCCCGCGCATTGCCGCGCATCGCCACAAGCCGGCATTGTGCGGTAGCATCGCAAGCCGGTTCGCGCCTGCCGCGGCCGCGCATTTCAGCCACCCTCCCGCGAGGGATCGGAGTCAGCCATGTCGTTCACCCACTCCCCCGCCGGCCGCATCGCCGAATCCGGCCCGCTCTCGCTGGCGGAACAGCAGACCCGCGTCGATCTTGCCGCCGCCTACCGGCTTGCCGCCCTCAACGGCTGGGACGATCTGATCTACACGCATATTTCCGCGAGCGTGCCCGGCGAGCCTGGCCACTTCCTGATCAATCCGTTCGGGCTCGCATTCGATGAGGTGTCCGCGTCGAATCTCGTGAAGATCGATATCGCGGGCAATATCGTCGGCGCAAGCGAGCATCCGGTGAATGCGACCGGCTTCGCGCTGCATGCTGCCGTACACGCGGCGCGCGCCGAGGCGTTCTGCGTCATGCATCTGCACAACACCGCGGGCGTCGCGGTATCGGCGCAACCGGCCGGCCTGCTGCCGGCGTCGCAACACGCGCTGCGTTTTTACGGGCAGCTCGCTTACCACGACTACGAAGGGCTCGCGTTCACGCCCGCCGAAGGCGAGCGTCTCGTCGCGCATCTCGCCGACAAACCCGCGATGCTGCTGCGCAATCACGGCACGCTGACGCTCGGCCGTACGGTCGCCGAAGCCTATGTGCTGATGGCGACGCTCATCAAGGCCTGCGAGATCCAGCTGCGGGCGCAAACAGGCGGCGCGCCGCTGGTGGTGCCGAACGAGGCGATCGCCGCGCGCACGGCGGAGCAGCTCTACGACGGCGGCGCGATCGAAGGCGCACTCGAATGGCCCGCGCTGCTGCGCAAGCTCGACCGGCTCGATCGCGGCTATCGCGACTAGCGGCGCGGCCGGATGCACGAGCGGATGCGCACCACCTGCTTCACTCCCTGCTTCATTTCACTCTCGACCACCTTTCCCAACGGAGTCATGCCATGCCCACGTTTCATATCGAACTCTTCGAAGGCCGCACGCTGGAACAGAAACGCCAGTTCGTCGAAGCGATCACCCAGGCGACCTGCGAATCGCTCGGCGTCGAGCCGAACTCGGTCGACATCATCCTCACCGACGTGAAGCGCGAAAACTGGGCAACGGGGGGACGTTTGTGGTCGGAAACCGAGGCCTGAGCAGCCTGGAAGCGATGACGTCACGCCGAAGGCGCGACGTCGCCGAATTGAAGCGCGAAAGCGAAGCCAGCCAGGACCAGCTAGACCCGCGCGCGCACCAACAGGAAAAATCCGGGAAAAAAACCGGCCGCGCAAAAAAAACTGCGCGCCAAAGGCGCGCAGCAACATGGTCTGGTAAGGCGTTAAAAAACACGCTTATCGTGGCGGCAAAACAACATCGCCGCCACGTTTTCAGTAACCACTTAGAAACGGTGAACCATGCCGACGCCAACAGCAACCTGGCTGCGCGACGATGCCGGAGCACCGTTCTGAGCGTCGCCGATGCTTGCGGTTGCGTCGATGATCGTCTTGCCGTTGCCTGCCAGCGTCTGGCCGTTAGCACGCTGATAAGCTTCCAGCGCGTACAGACCCGTACGCTTCGACAGCGTGTAGTACTGCGACAGGTTGAACTGGTTGTAGCTGGCCGTGTTCGAGATGCCGTTCGACGACGTTGCACGGGTGTAGCTATAGCCAGCGCCCAGGTCCAGCACCGAGATCGGCTTCCAGTGCAGCACTGCGCCACCGGTGTTCCAGATCTGCGTGCCGTGGAACAGCGACGCCTGACCCGCAGCGTATTGAACGTTCGAGTAAGCGAACGACACGTCCCACTGCGAGTTGAATGCGTAGCCGCCCGTCACTGCAACGCGCTGCTGCTTCGCTGCCGACTGGAAGCCATTGTTGATCGCCGACACGGCCGTTTGCGCGCCGTTGTTCGACATCGTGGAGTTCCACGCCGGGTTCGCGACGGTTGCCGCGTTGTCGATGCGCTGGATACCGGCTGCGATACCGAACGGGCCATGCAGGTACTGTGCCGCCACGCTCCAGGTCTGACCTGCGGCGAAGCTGCCCGGATTGCCGCCCAGCGAGTACGAACCGCTGACCGTCAGGCCCGAGAAGTTCGGCGACGTGTAGACGAGCGAGTTGTTCGCGCGGTACAGCGTATCCAGAGAGTCGATATCACCCGGGTGCGCGCCGTATGCGCCCGTCAGCCAGTTGGTCGGGCTGTACGTCGACAGCAGCGTGTAGTACGACGTGTACTGGCGACCAGCCGTCAGCGTACCGAACTGAGCGTTCGTCATACCGACCCATGCCTGGCGGCTGAACATCAGGCCCGACGTGCTTTCTGCGCCGGTTGCGCTGTTAAAGCCTTCTTCCAACTGGAAAATGGCCTTGGTGCCGCCGCCCAGATCTTCCGAACCCTTCAGGCCGAAACGGCTGCCGGCCCAGATGCCGTTGATCATCTTGACTTGCGAACGGCCACCCGGCGACGGCTTCGCGCCGGAACTCAGCGTCGTGGAACTGTTCTGCCAGCCCAACCCCGTATCGACGATACCGTACAACGTTACGCTGCTTTGAGCATGCGCACCCAGGGCGACCAACCCCAAGGCCGAAGTGACGAGTGCCTTCTTCATTTTTACTCCTCTGTTAGAAACTTTCTTGTGCGGCCTGGGCCAAGCGCCGCTGAGTGTGGAAAAGCGGATTGTTTTGATCAGAACACCGGGTGGCCATTGATCAGACTTGGCAACCAGGTCGAGAACCAGGGAACGTAGGTAACGATATTGATGGCCGAGAAGATAGCGAGGTAATACGGCCACGCCACCTTAGTAGTTTCACCAATCGACACATTGCCAATCGCGCATCCGATGAACTGCACCGAGCCGATCGGCGGATGCACGAGACCCAATGCGCAGTTCAACAGGATCATGATGCCGAACTGCACCGGACCCACGCCGTTGTGCATCGCCATCGGCAGGAACAGCGGCGTCGTGATCAGGATGTGCGCCGCCATGTCGACGAAGGTCCCGAGGAACACCTGGATCACGTTGATGTACAGCAGCATCAGCCACGGCAGCGAAGTCGCGCCGTCGAGCATGCGCTCGATCGCATCCGGAATCTCCAGATAGGCCATCTGGAAGCGCAGCATGTTCGACACGCCGATCAGCAACAGCACCACGCCCGTCGTCTTCGCGGCCTTGCCGAGCGCGTGAGCGAGCTTGCTGAGCGTCATCGAGCGGTACACGACGATGGTCAGCACGAGCGAGTACCCGACGGCAATCGCGGCGGCTTCCGTCGCGGTGGCGATACCGCGCGCCACGCAGAACAGGATGATCGCGATCACCATCAGACCCGGCACCGCGCCGATGAAGGTGCGCAGCACCGCCATCCAGCCCGGGAAGCGCTGCAGTTCGGTCGAGCCGTCGGGGCGGCGCGGATAGCCGTACTTGACGGCCTGCCAGTACGCGGCGATCAGCACGAGGCCCATCACCCACAGCACCGGCAACAGCCCCGAGAACAGCAGATCGCCGATCGACACGCCGCTCATGCGCTGCCCGTGCAGCACGCCGCTCACGCCTTGCGCCGCGAACGCGTAGATGATCATGTTGGTCGAGGTCGGCATCAACGCGCCGGCCAGCGACGAGTGCGTCGTCACGTTGACCGCGTAAGCCGCGCTATAACCTTCGCGCTTCATCATCGGAATGACCACGCCGCCCATCGCGGAGGTGTCCGCGGTCGGCGAACCCGACACGCCGCCGAACAGCGTGCAGGCGACCACGTTGGCCATGCCGAGACCGCCGCGGAAATGACCGACGGTGGCTTGCGCGAAGCGCAGGATGCGGTCGGCGATACCACCGTGCAGCATCAGCTCGCCCGAGAAGATGAAGAACGGCACGGCGAGGAACGAGAACGCGTTCATCCCCGAGATCATGCCCTGCATCGCGGTCGCCGCCGGCAGACCTTCATACAGGTACGTCAGCACGCACGACAGCCCCAGTGCAAACGAAACCGGAACCCCGAGAAAGAGGAAAACGAGAAAACTAACGGTAAGAAGGGTAAGTTCCATGATTGTTCTACTTTTGCTTCCTGGCGAAGAGCTCGAGCAGGTGCTCGGCCGAGAACATCGCGATACAGACGCTCGCGACAACCGGAATGCAGTAACGCAGCCCTTCTGGCAAGCCGATAATCGGAATGCGGTCTTGCATCGTGGTTTCCGCCATTTCCAGACAACCGAAAAAAACAGCCACGGCGAAAGCGATCAGGCAAAGATGCTGGATGCCCGTCACGATCGCCTGGCCTTTCGGCGGCAAGCGCCGCACGAACGAGTCGAGCCCGATGTGGCCGCCGTCGCGCACCTTGAGCGCGGCGCCGAACATCGCGATCACGATGACGAGCAGCAGCGCGATCGGCTCGACGAAATCCGGCGCGTCGGCAAAGACGTAGCGCATTACCACGCCATAAATCACGAGCAGACACAGCGAGGCGAGCGCGAGCGACGCCACTGCCTGCAGCACGTGGAAAAGAAAATCATTTGGGCGTTTTAGAAAACTCATTGACCCTGTCCTTCTTACGACCGATCTGTCTTGAAAATGCAGCAGACGTCTGCGGCCGCAACCGCCGTGCACGGCACGCGCCAGACACAGCGCGGCGCAAAGCCCGCGGGCTCTCCCGCGGGACGCTTCACGCCGCCCTGCCATAAACGTTGCCGATACGGGTTGCGTCCGGGACGCGAGACTTACTTGATGGCCTGGATTTCGTCGACGATCTGCTTCATTTGCGGGGTCTTCTCGTACTTCGCCCACACCGGCTGCATCGCCTTCACGAACGCCGCGCGGTCGATCTGCGAAGCCGGGATGATCGTCGCGCCGCCTTGCGTGACCGTCTTCTGTGCGTCGGCTTCACGCGCGGTCCACAGCTTCACGTAGTAAGGCACCGAGTCGACCGCCGCCTTCTTGATGATCTGCTGTTCCTGCGGGCTCAGCGTGTCCCACACCTTCTTCGAGAACACCACCACTTCCGGCGTCATCGAGTGCTCGGTCTCCGAGAAGACGTTCGCCACTTCGTAGTGCTTGGTTTCTTCGTACGACGGCAGGTTGTTTTCCGCGCCGTCGACGAGGCCGGTCTTCAGGCCCGTATAGACTTCGGCGAACGGCATCGGGGTCGGCGTGCCGCCCATTGCCTTGATTTCGTCGACCATCAGGTCCGACGGCTGCACGCGCACCTTCACGCCCTTCATGTCGGCCGGCGACTTGATCGGCTTCTTCGCGTACATCGAGCGTGCGCCGCTTTCATAGAACGTCAGTGCGATCATGCCCTTCGCCGCGAACGCGTCGAGAATCTTCTGGCCTTCCGGGCCGTACATCACCTTGCGGAAATGGTCGATGTCGCGGAACAGGAACGGCAGCGACGGAATCATCGATTCCGGCACGATTTCGTTGAACGCCGCGCCGTTGATACGCGCCATGTCGAGCGCGCCGATGCGGAGCTGGTCGACCGTGTCGTTTTCGGAACCGAGTGCGCTGTTGCCGAAGACCTTGATCGAGTCCTTGCCGTTGGTCGCCTTGCTGATCTCGTCGCCCATATACTTCACGGCCATGTTGGTCGGGAAGGTGTCGCCGTGCACGTCCGCCGAGCGGAACACGCGCGCTTCAGCCGACATCGTGCTGAACGCCAGCGCCGCGGCGGCGACGATCATCGGAACACGGGAAGAGGCAAACTTCTTGTTCATCGTGACATTCCTTAAAAATTGACCATCCCATCGAATGCGGATGTGACATGGTTTTAATGCGTCTCCGGCTATGCGCTCGCCCCTCGCAGATGCGGGCGCCTGCCGTACTGGCTGTGCAACGATCCCCGGCACAGGTGGCCCAGCACTCCATTGACAACTCGACTTCCTTGCTTCCATCGCGTCGGCACGCTTTCGAACTTGCGCGAACCAGGCTGCTGCTCACCCGAAAGCCGCCGTGTTGAGTACGACAGCCCGACTTTCGCAGAAAGCCATTTGTTTGGGCTTATATGTTGTACGACGACATACGAAGTCTATAAAAGCGTTTTTGACTTGTACAGACGGTATTTACCCGCACAAATAAGCGATGCGGTAGCAATGACCGGTGCGGCACGGCACCAAGGCCGTGCCAGATGGCACGGCGCAGAGGCAGGATCGGCGGGGGTCTCGCGAAGCGCTGGTTTTTTTATGGACGAAGCACGGAGAGCTTCGTGGTCTCCACGCCACACGTTGTACGATGAGTGACAAATAAAAGGCAGGACAAACAACTCTTCAAATAAAAAGCGCCGGGAGAAGCACTTCGTCCCGGCGCTTTCTGCGTGCAAGCCTGATTACAGCCGGCCCGCGAATTCCGGCTCGGGCAGCCCGCTCACGCCGGGCCGCACCGCGAACACATGGCCGTCGTGCTCGGTCGCGCCGGTGCCGGGGCGAATCGACGTGACGAACAGCGTGTCGAGCTCGCGGCCGCCGAACGCGCACATGGCCGGCTTCACGGCCGGCACCGCGATCTGCCGGTCGAGCTTGCCTTGCGGCGTGAAACGCAGCAGCAGGCCGGCGTCGTTGGCGCAGATCCAGTAGCAGCCGTCGGCGTCCACCGCCGCGCCGTCGGGACGGCCTGCATGGTGGTTCAGATCGGCGAACACGCGCCGGTTGCGCGGCTCGCCCGTCTCGACGTCGTAGTCGAACGCCCAGATCAGCCGGCGCAGCGGATGCGAATCCGACAGATACATCGTCGTGCCGTCCGGCGACCATGCGAGGCCGTTCTGCGTAATCAGCGCGTCGACGACCGGCGCGGACAGCACGCCGTTCGCGTCGAAGCGGTACAGCGCGCCGTCCGGAATCGCCGCGGCCATGTCCATGACCATCGTGCCGGACCAGAAGCGCCCTTGCCGGTCGCAGCGGCCGTCGTTGAAACGCATGCCGGCGCGCGGAAATACCGGCGCCGCGAGCTTGCGGAGCGTCGCCGTCAGCGGCTCGCCGCCCGGCGTGGCCGATACCGCCGGCGCATCGCCCAGCGTCACCGCGAACAGCCCCGTCTCGCAGCCGGCGAGCACCGTGCCGTCACGGTCGAACGCGATACAGGCGGCCTGCTCCGGCATCAGCCATTCGCTGCGCTCGCCGGTCTCGACGCGCGCCCGCACGATCTTCTTCGCCGGAATGTCGACCCAGTAGAGCGCCTGCTCCGCCGCGCGCCAGACCGGGCTTTCGCCCGTCGCCGCGGGCAGCGGCCCGGCGGCTTCGAGCCGCTCCACCTTCGGATTGGCCGTCGCGCTCATTATTGCGCCTCGCCCTTCGGCTCCATCGGTCCGGCCAGCACGAACGGACCGCCCTGGAACTGCTGGGTCGGATCGTCGAAGCGCGTGTCGGGCGCGCCGGCCGGGAACAGGTGCTCGAACTGCTGCGAGCTGTCCTGCGGACGGAAGCCGAGGAACGCGGCCTTGGTGTTGTCCACCCACGAGATGCGGTTGTTCGACACGCCATAGGCGATCGCATGGCCGACGCGGTTCGTGAACAGCGAGCAGCGCACGAGTTCGATGAAGTCGCGGTAGCTCAGGTAGGTGACGAGCATGCGCGCGTTCTTCGGCTGCTCGAACGACGAGCCGATGCGCAGGCAGACGGTTTCGAGGCCGAAGCGGTCGAAGTAGTAGCGCGACAGCGCTTCGCCGAAGCACTTGGTCACGCCGTACATGCCGTCCGGACGCAGCGGCGCGTCGAGGTCGACGACCGAGGTCACCGGATGGAAGCCCACCGCATGGTTCGAGCTGGCGTAGATGACGCGCTTCACGCCGTGCTTCTGCGCGGCCGAGTAGAGGTTGTACAGGCCGCGGATGTTCGCTTCGATCAGGTCCTCGAACGGCGCTTCGACGGAAATGCCGCCGAGATGCACGACTGCGTCCACGCCGTCGAGCAGCGCGTGAACCGCGGCTTTGTCGGCGAGGTCGACGACGGCGGCTTCCTCGTGGGCGGCGACTTCGCCGAGCGGCGCGATGTCGGACACGCGCACGATGTCGGCCCATTCGGCGAGCGCGGGACGCAGCTGCTTGCCGAGATTGCCCGCGGCGCCGGTGAGGAGCAGACGGCGGAAGGGTTTCTTTGCCGCGGAGCGGTCAACGTTCGAATCGGTCATGTCTTTTTGTTGGTGTGAGTGCGATCAGATCAGCCCGTGGGATGCGAGCGAATCGGTTGAACTGGAGACAGGGGAAGGCCGGCGCAACCGGCGCCCCCCGACGAAGCCAGCGGGTAAGCGGATTATCAGGTCACCGGCGCCGGGTTGAACAGCGTCAACGCATTGTGCAGCCCGAGCTTCTCCGCGCAGGTCTCCTTGCGCCCGCTCGCGACTTCGAGCATCAGACGGAACAGTTCCCAGCCCACCTCTTCGATGGTCGAGGCGCCGGTGGCGATCGTGCCGGCGTTGATGTCCATCAGGTCATGCCAGCGGCGCGCGAGGTCCGAGCGCGTCGCGACCTTGATGACCGGCACTTCGGCGAGGCTGTACGGCGTGCCGCGGCCGGTCGTGAAGACGTGCAGCGTGATGCCCGAGGCGACCTGCAGCGTGCCGCAGATGAAGTCGCTGGCCGGCGTCGCCGCGTAGATCAGGCCCTTCTGGCGCACCTTCTCGCCCGGCGACAGCACGCCGGAGATGGCCGAATTGCCCGACTTGATGATCGAGCCCATCGCCTTTTCGACGATGTTCGACAGGCCGCCCTTCTTGTTGCCGGGCGTGGTGTTCGCGCTGCGGTCGGCGCCGCCGCGCTTCAGGTAATCGTCGTACCACTGCATTTCGCGGATGATCGCCGCGGCGACGTCCGCGTTGGCCGCGCGCGCGGTCAGCTGATCGACGCCGTCGCGCACCTCGGTGACTTCGGAGAACATCACGGTCGCGCCGGCGCGCACCAGCAGGTCGGTCGCGAAGCCGACGGCCGGGTTCGCGGTCAGGCCCGAGAACGCGTCGCTGCCGCCGCACTGCACGCCGATCACGAGATCGGAGGCCGGGCAGGTTTCGCGGCGGCGGTTGTTCAGGCGCTTCAGGTGGCCCTCGGCCATCCGCATGATCGACTCGATCATCGACTGGAAGCCGACGTGCGACTCGTCCTGCAGCACCACGACGTCGCCGTTCTGGTCGAGCGCGACGTCGCCGACGTCGGCCACGTCATCCACCACCGCGGCCGCCGCGATCGGAATCGTGCCCGGCGGCATCAGGCGCTCGGGCTGCAGCTTTTCGCAGCCGAGGCTCACCATCATCACTTCGCCGCCGAAGTTCGGGTTCAGCGCGATATTGCGCACGGTGCGGATCGGCACCATCGCGTCGGGCGCGTCGATCGCGACGCCGCAGCCGTAGGTGTGGCCGAGGCTCACCACGTCGTCGACGTTCGGGTATTTCGGCAGCAGCTCGGCCTTGATGCGCGTGACCGCGTGCTGCACCACGTCGGCCACGCACTGCACGGTGGTCGTGATCGCGAGGATGTTGCGCGTGCCGACCGAGCCGTCCGCGTTGCGGTAGCCCTCGAACGTGTAGCCGTCGAGCGGCGGCATGTCCGGCGCTTTGGTCGTGGCGATCGGCAGGTCTTCGAGCCCCGGCGGGCTCGGCATACGGATCACGTGCTCGTTGATCCAGCTGCCCTTCGGCAGCGGCTTCAGCGCATAGCCGATCACCACGTTGTAGCGGACCACCTCGTCTCCCTCGGCCAGATCGGCCAGCGCGACCTTGTGGCCCTGCGGCACGCGCTCGAGCAGCTTGAGGCCATCGGGGAATACCGCACCCTCGCCCAGGCCGCCGTCGTTGACGACGATCGCGACGTTGTCGTTGGGGTGAACGCGTATGTAGAGCGGAGTTTGTTCCATTGCATCGATCCTTTAGGCGTTATTCAGGCGCCGTCCAGGCGCCGTCGGCCTGCTGCGCCAGCCATTCATACGTCATCCTACAACATGAAACTTTGCCTGAATGTTCCGTATTTACCCTATGGCGTGCATTATGCCGTGAAAACCCCGTTGAGTTACCGGATTTGTTGTTGTACGATGACGTATAAGAAATCGACGTTCCAATGAATTTCTACAAGCACGGGTCCGGGTCCGCTGACCGACCCGACTACCGATCGACTCATCCCGACGCCTGGATACTCAAATGACGACACCGCAGGAACTCAAGCAGATCGTTTCGGAAGGCCTTCTCTCCTTCCCGGTCACCGACTTCGACGAACAGGGCGAATTCCGCGCCGACACTTACGCCGAGCGCCTCGAATGGCTCGCGCCGTACGGCGCGTCGGCGCTGTTCGTGGCCGGCGGCACCGGTGAATTCTTCTCGCTGACGCACGACGACTACTCGAAGGTCGTGCGCACCGCCACCGAAGTCTGCAAGGGCAAGGTGCCGATCCTCGCCGGTGCGGGCGGCCCGACCCGCGTGGCGATCGCCTACGCGCAGGAAGCCGAGCGCCACGGCGCGCACGGCATCCTGCTGATGCCGCACTACCTGACCGAAGCGAGCCAGGAAGGCATCGCGGCGCACGCCGAGGAAGTCTGCAAGGCCGTGCCGAACATGGGCGTGATCATCTACAACCGCGCGAATTCGAAGCTCAACGCCGACATGCTCGAGCGCCTCGCCGACAGCTGCCCGAACCTGATCGGCTTCAAGGACGGCGTGGGCGAGATCGAAAACATGGTGACGATCCGCCGCCGCCTCGGCGAGCGCTTCTCGTACCTCGGCGGCCTGCCGACCGCTGAAGTCTACGCTGCCGCCTACAAGGCGCTCGGCGTGCCGGTCTACTCGTCGGCCGTGTTCAACTTCATCCCGAAGACGGCAATGGAGTTCTACCGCGCGATCGCCGCCGACGACCACGCCACGGTCGGCAAGCTGATCGACGAATTCTTCCTGCCGTACCTGAAGATCCGCAACCGCCGCGCCGGCTACGCAGTCAGCATCGTCAAGGCGGGCGCGAAGCTGGTCGGCCACAGTGCGGGTCCGGTGCGCGCACCGCTGACCGATCTGACGCCGGAAGAAATGGAACAGCTCGACGCGCTGATCAAGAAGCTCGGACCGCAGTAAGGCACCGGCCTCACGGCTTGCGCAACGTTCGCGGCCGTACGACAGGGAGCGCTCGCCGCGCTCCCGTCACGAGCGCCCGGCACGGCAACGTCGCCGGGCGCTTCTGTTTCTGGCTACCGGTAAGCCAGCGCACCCGAAGGCCGCCCGCAGGCCGGAAACAATTCAGGAGACGACCATGAACACGAGCCGCGCGGCCAGTCCCGCCAACCCCGCCAGCACCGCGGCGCGCACGAAAGTCCGCTACGCGATCCTGCTGCTGATCTTTCTGATCACCACGCTCAATTACGCCGACCGCGCGACGCTGTCCATCACCGGCTCCGCGATGCGCGCCGCGTTCAGCCTCGACGCGATCCGCATGGGCTACATCTTCTCCGCGTTCAGCTGGGCCTATGTGCTGTCGCAACTGCCGGCCGGCTGGCTGCTCGACCGCTTCGGCGCGCGCCGCGTGTACGCGGCGAGCATTTTTTCGTGGTCGCTGTTCACGCTGCTGCAAAGCTCGATCGGCCTGCTCGGCAGCGCCGGCGCGGCAGTTTCCGCGCTGTTCGTGCTGCGCTTCGTGATGGGTGCGGCGGAATCGCCGGCGTTTCCGGCCAACGCCAAGGTCGTCGCAAGCTGGTTTCCGACCAACGAGCGCGGCACCGCCTCGGCCATTTTTAACGCTGCGCAATACTTTGCCGCGGTCGTGTTCACGCCGCTGATGGCCTGGCTCACCCACGTGTTCGGCTGGCAGGCGGTCTACGTCGTGATGGGCGTGATCGGGCTGCTGCTCGCGCTGACGTGGCTGAAGTTCATGAAGAATCCCGCCGACCATCCGCGCGTGTCGCGTGCCGAGCTCGAATACATCGAGCAAGGCGGCGGCCTCGTCAACGGCGCACGCAAGGCAAGCCCCGCAGACGTCGCGCCGTCCGGCGGCCTCGCGCTCGTGCGCCAGCTGCTCGGCAACCGCATGCTGCTCGGCGTCTACCTCGCGCAGTACTGCATCAACGTGCTGACCTACTTCTTCCTGACCTGGTTTCCGATCTACCTCGTGCAGGCGCGCGGCATGACGATCCTGCACGCGGGGCTCGTCGCCTCGCTGCCGGCAATCTGCGGCTTTTCGGGCGGCGTGCTCGGCGGCGTCATCTCGGACGGGCTGATCCGGCGCGGCTGTTCGCTCACGGTCGCACGCAAGGTGCCGATCGTCGGCGGCATGCTGCTGTCGACCTGCATCATCGGCTGCAACTACGTCTCGACCGACTGGATCGTGGTCGCGCTGATGTCGCTCGCGTTCTTCGGCAAGGGCATCGGCGCGCTCGGCTGGGCCGTGGTCGCCGATACGTCGCCGAAGGAAGCGCTCGGCCTGTCGGGCGCGATCTTCAACATGTTCGGCAACGTCGCGGGCATCGTCACGCCGATCGTGATCGGCTACCTCGTCGCGCGCACGGGCTCGTTCAACGGCGCGCTGGTGTTCGTCGGCGCGAACGCGCTGCTGACGGTGTTCAGCTACCTCGTGATCGTGAAGGACATCCGGCGCGTCGAGCTGCACACGGCGGCCTGAACGGCACGCAAAAGCCGGCACCGCGCGCGGCGGTCGTCTCGCGGCTGGGGTTTTCGGGCCTCGGCGCAACGGCCGCCGCCGCGTTTACAGCAGTTATCGTACTTCCGCCCGCCCGGCGGGCGGCGCCCTGCCCCGTATCCGGGCGCGGCGTGCGCCGATCGATCGGCAGACGTCGCCGATATCGACGACAACTTCGCCGAAACCGATCCGGCGCTTATATAATCAGTCGTCAGACGACGGTATAATTAAATTGCAACTTTCCGATCAGGGGGCGTTTTCGATGGCTACACCACTGGCATCCGCGGCACCGCCACGACGCGCTCGCAATCTTGCCGAGTTCGTCGTCAATTATGTTACCGAGCAGATTGCGACCAACGCACTGAAGCCCGGCGACAAACTCCCGACCGAATCGCAGCTGATGAGCACGCTCAGCGTGAGCCGCACCGTGATTCGCGAGGCCATTTCACGCCTGCAGGCGGGCAAGATCATCGAGACGCGCCACGGCATCGGCAGCTTCGTGCTCGAGCCGCCGCGCGAAAAGCTCGGCATCGACATGGTGCCCGCCACGACGCTGCGCGACGTGCTCTCCATTCTCGAACTGCGCATCAGCCTCGAAACCGAATGCGCGGGTCTCGCGGCGCAACGCGCCAATCCGGACGACCTCGCGCGCATGCGCGCCGCGCTCGACGCGATCGAAGCGACGCGTCACAACGGGCTCGACAGCGTCGACGCCGATCTGCAATTCCATATCTCGGTGGCGCGCGCGACGGGCAACCGCTATTTCGTCGACATCCTTTCGCAGATGGGCAGCGCGCTGATTCCGCGCAACCGGCTCGACTCGGCCGGCATTGCGCGCGCCGATCCGGATTCGTACCTGTCGCTCGTCAATCTCGAACACGAGAGCATTCTCGAAGCGATCTCGCGGCACGACGCGGAAGGGGCGCGCGCGGCGATGCGCATGCATCTGTCGAATAGCCGCGAGCGGCTGCGTCGCGCGAACGAAGTGAGCGACGCGAATAGCTGACGTTGCGGGTTCTGACGCCGTAGGCGAAAAAAATGGCCGGGATTTTCCCGGCCATTTTTTTCGTCCTGCTTTTGCGTTCCGCCTGCTTTTGCGTTCCGCCTGCTTTTGCGTTCCGCCTGCTTTTGCGTTCCGCCTGCTTTTGCGTTCCGCCTGCTTTTGCGTTCCGCCTGCTTTTGCGTTCCGCCTGCTTTTGCGTTCCGCCTGCTGCCGCGCTGTTTGCTGCCGCGACTCGCCCGGTTCTCGCCCGATTCTTTCCTCACTCTCGCCCCATTCGGCGCCCTGCCCAGGCGGAGTCCGCCCAGGCAGGCACATCAGAGGCCAGTCAGATCAGCAACTCGGGCCAACCTCACGCACTCAACCGCGCGTGAGCTCGCCATCGCGACGGCGCCACAGCTCCAGCGGATTGCCGTCGGCCAGCGTTTGCGGCAACAGTTCGGCCGGGAAGTCCTGGTAGCACACCGGGCGCAGGAAGCGGTCGATAGACGTCGTACCTACCGACGTCGCGCGGCTGTCCGAAGTTGCCGGGAACGGGCCGCCGTGCACCATCGCGTGACACACTTCGACACCGGTCGGGAAACCGTTGACCAGAATCCGGCCGGCCTTGCGTTCGAGGATCGGCACAAGCTTCTTTGCCGCCGCCACGTCGGCGCTGTCCATTTGCAGCGTCGCGGTCAGCTGACCCGCGAAGTGCTCAGCCACCTGCAGCAGTTCCTGCTCGTCCTTGCAGCGGATGATCGTCGACACCGGGCCGAACACTTCGTCTTCGAGCGCCGGGTTCGACAGGAACGTCTGCGCGTCGGTCACGAACAGCGCCGCACAAGCCTGGGTCGGGCCGGTTGCCGCGACGCCGCGCGCCACGACTTCGACACCCCGGGTTGCAGCCAGCTTGCTTTCGCCGTCTTCGTACGCGGCGTGGATGCCCGAGGTCAGCATGGTCTGCGCCGGCTTGGCGGCGAGCGCTTCCGACGCGGTGGCGACGAAGCTTTTCAGCGCGTCGCTGTCGATCGCGATTGCGAGGCCCGGGTTCGTGCAGAACTGGCCCGCGCCGAGCACGAGCGAGTCGACGAAACCGCGCGCGATGCTGTCGCCGCGTGCGGCCAGCGCGCTCGGCATCAGGAACACCGGGTTGATGCTGCTCATTTCGGCATAGACCGGGATCGGCTCGGGGCGCGCCGCCGCGACGCGCATCAGCGAGGTGCCGCCCGCGCGCGAACCGGTGAAGCCGACCGCCTTGATGGCCGGATGCGCGACCAGCGCCTCGCCGACCGAGTTACCCGCGCCGACGATCATCGAGAACACGCCTTCCGGCAGGTCCATTTCCTGCGCGACGCGCTGGATCACGCGGCCGACCAGCTCCGACGTGCCGAGGTGCGCGCGGTGCGCCTTGACGACGACCGGGCAGCCGGCGGCCAGTGCCGCGGCGGTGTCGCCGCCGGCCACCGAGAATGCGAGCGGGAAGTTGCTCGCGCCGAACACGGCGACCGGGCCGAGCGCGATCTTCTGCATGCGCAGATCCGAGCGCGGCAGCGGCTTGCGCTCCGGCAGCGGCGAGTCGAGCGTGGCGGTGAGCCACTGGCCCGCGCGCACGGTCTGCGCGAACAGCTTGAGCTGGCCCGTGGTGCGACCGCGTTCGCCTTCGAGACGCGCCTTCGGCAGGCCCGATTCAGCCATCGCGCGCTCGATCAGCTCGTCGCCGAGCGCGGTGATGCCATCGGCGATACGCTCGAGAAACTCGGCGCGCACCGTCAGCGGCAATTGACGGTAGGCGTCGAACGCCGCGCGCGCGAGTTCGCACGCGGCGTCGACGTTCGCCACGGTGCCGCTGCCGAACACCGGCTCGGCAATCTCGGAACCCGTGGCGGGATTGAATGCGCGCAGCGCTTTTTCGCTGCCGCGCACGGCTTGGCGACCGATCAGCATTTCACCGGTAATAGGCATTTGGGTTTTCCTTAAATGACGACTAAAGATATAGGTCATCCTACAACATTGCAGGGGCTACACGCAACCCGAATCGCCTGTTGGACGGGGTATTCGGGTTTACGTGGCCGTTACAAGAACAGATAGCGGTGCTAATCTTCCCAAAGATGTACGACGACTTATAACTTCGCGTTTCGCCGTCGTGGCCGTGTTTTCCGGTGCGCTTCCCGGCGCGCCGCCCGCATCGTCGCCGCTTTTTCCCGATCCATCGCAGTTCGAGGAGATACCGCATGTCCGCCGTCACGCCTTATCAGTCCCTGCCCAACCGCTTCCGACACGCGGTGCGCGGCGGAGAAACCCAGATCGGCTGCTGGGCGTCGCTCGCCAGCCCGATCGCCACCGAACTGCTGGGCACGGTCGGCTTCGACTGGATGCTGCTGGATGCCGAGCACGCCCCCAACGACGTGCTCACGCTGATTCCGCAGCTGATGGCGCTCAAGGACAGCGGCAGCGCGCCGGTCGTGCGGCCGCCGGCCAACGACAGCGTCGTCATCAAGCGCTTTCTCGACAGCGGCTTCTCGAACTTCCTCGTGCCGTTCGTCGACAGCGCCGACGACGCCGCGCGCGCCGTCGCCTCGACGCGCTACCCGCCGCAGGGCATCCGCGGCGTGTCGGTCGGCCACCGCGGCAACCGCTACGGCACGGTCGCCGATTATTTCGCCATCGCCAACGAGAACGTCTGCGTGATCCCGCAGATCGAAAGCCGCAAGTCGGTCGAGGCGATCGACCGCATTCTCGCCGTGGACGGCATCGACGCGGTCTTCGTCGGCCCGTCCGATCTCGCGGCCTCGTACGGCCATCTCGGCAACGCGAACCACCCCGACGTGCAGCAGGCCATCGCGCACGTATTCGAGCGCGCGCAGGCAGCCGGCAAATCGAGCGGCATCCTCGCGCCCGTGCAGGCGGATGCGGAACGCTATCTGTCGATGGGCACGCGCATCATCGCGGTCTGCGCGGACCTCGGGCTGCTCAAGGGCGCCGCGCAGTCGGTTCAGAAGCACTTCATGCAGAAACCGGCGGGGCAGGCTTGAGCGCCGCCGCCACGACATCTCCGGAGCATTCCATGAAAAAAGCAGGCTTTATCGGACTCGGCATCATGGGCAAGCCCATGGCCGCCAACCTTCTGAAGAACGGCGTGCCGCTCGCCGCGTTCACGCGCAGCGGCGTGCCCGGCGAGCTGACCCAGGCCGGCGCCGTCGCGTGCGACAGCCCGGCCGCGGTGGCCGCGCAGGCCGACGTGATCTTCGTGATGGTGCCGGACACGCCCGACGTCGAACGCGTGCTGTTCGGCGAACAGGGGCTCGCGAGCGGCCTGCGCGCGGGCCAGATCGTGGTCGACATGAGCTCGATCTCGCCGATGGCGACGCGCGATTTCGCGGCACGCGTGCGCGAGCGCGGCGCCGACTACCTCGACGCGCCGGTCTCGGGCGGCGAAGTGGGCGCGAAGGCCGGTTCGCTAACGATCATGGTCGGCGGCGAGCAGAGCACGTTCGACACCGTCAAGCCGCTCTTCGACATGATGGGCAAGAACGTCACGCTGATCGGCGCGGTCGGCGCGGGCCAGGTGTGCAAGGTCGCGAACCAGGTGATCGTCGCGGCGACCATCGAGGCCGTGGGCGAGGCGCTGCTGCTCGCGTCGAAGGCCGGCGTCGATCCGGCGCGCGTGCGCGAGGCGCTGATGGGCGGCTTCGCGTCGTCGCGTATTCTCGAAGTGCATGGCGAGCGCATGACGAAGCGCACCTTCGATCCGGGCTTCCGCATCGAGCTGCACCAGAAGGACCTGAACCTCGCGCTATCGACCGCGCAGGCGCTCGGCGTGTCGCTGCCGAACACGGCGACCTGCCAGGCGCTCTTCAACGCATGCGTTGCGCACGGCGGCAAGGCGTGGGACCACTCGGCGATGGTGCGTGCGCTCGAAGTGCTCGCGAATCACGAGATCGGGCAGACGCCGGCGTAATTTCGGACGGTGTGGTTTCGTCCGGTGTGATTTCGTTTTATGCGCGGTTGGGTGCGCGGTTGGCTGTTATGCCGCTGCGTTCGCTCCTGGTTGCAGATGGGGGTGGCGCGGCGGCTTTTGTTCGTTTGCGGCAGCGCCGTTTTGGGCTGAATCAGGCCCGCTTTGCCCAGTAATGCCGCCAGAGCCTGATAATGATGATATCCGCGAAGATCGTAACGATTAATTCAATAATCACCATAACCGGGACATAGAGGTCCTCAGGGTCACGAATACCAAACCGCTCAGAAACGGAGAACCAGAAATCCAACTGGCTCTCAGTCATCGGCAATGGGTAGGTGTGAACATAGCGGACAGAGAGAAGAAATAATCCGATAAACAACACCACCTTAAAAAATCTACGGACAAGTGGCACCATTCGCTATTACCTCGATGGTTCCATATGCGCGAATCCCTGAATTACGAGCAGGGATGATGAACGTGTGCAGGAGTGCGCGCCTCAAAGGTTCGTTATAGATAATAAATTTTCCATGCAATGCCACTCCCTGCCCTCCTCGACCGGCAATTAATTGTTGAATTATTCATCTGAAATTTAGACGCTGATGATGCCATATATTTCCAGGAGCAGGGCATCCCAATAAAATCGGAATATTATTGAGATTATCGGCACTTCGAAATTATAAAAATAAGAAAAATTTTAAATCTTAAAATCCAAAAACCTGCAATTAAAGACACAAGCATGTCTATCTGCAATGAGGGAGTTTTTTGAGCTCAGGCAGACCGAAAAATCGAACGCCCCTACCTCGACACGGATGACCTCTGTTGAATGGCTATCAAAAAAAACATAAGTGGACCTCTGGTTTTCTATCAGTGTCCAAATCAAGTGCTCGTCTGCCAGAGGCCGCCGACGGGTGTCCAGTATGGAGTATTCCTCCGTTTAATCCTCTTCAATAAAATCGCCCCTCAGACAAAACCCTACAATCCCATTTTCCATGGACTATGGCTCTATACAGCATGCCCACCGTCATCAACTCTCTTTTCAGCGACAGAGGTTTTCGCAGGATAAATTTCTTAACGAAATAAAAAATAAATCCCTCCCCCTCCATGAAAAAATACCGACTGAATTCATAGTCTCCCCGATCCACTCTGAAAGTCAGGAAATATTTCTCCATGAATTCATTGGCATCATCTCCGCACTGGCCCAATGAATATACGACGCTCATGTCCTCGGTGATTAGCTTATCAGGCGGAAAACAGGCTTCTTCTACGATGAAATTTCTTAAATCTAGCCATGAGCGCTCACTCATCAAAACACCCTGTCTTCGGATCTGACGATCTGATTATATTTGATAATCGCATGATCCATAATTTCGTACACATCCTTTGCCATCATAATCCAACCCACACCAGGCAAGGTCCTTCCAACAAAGGTGCCCAGTTTGTGTGTTAAGACTCATCTGAACGTCTTCATACTTTCCAGGGTAAATGTTGGCAGTATCTTTTTCTTTAATTGGTATCTAAAAATCGATCTTGACATGACCGATGCCACGGATGTTCCTTGTGTAGCGCCTGCTGGCTTCGCTCTTGTCGGTAACACATTAAGTCCAGAAAGCATCAGTATCAGATATTCAATATCATCAATACCCAGGCGCTCACCGACTTCTTGCATGACAATAAAAATGAATAGCTCGGCAGGAGACAAATCCCGGTGTCCATCGTAATAGTACGCGCTGCTCATATCATATTGTTAGCAAGGCTGCCTCAGCATAAGGAAGGTCGCGATAATAGCCATCTCTGCCGTATCGATCAATCTTTTTAGCTATCCCAATAAAATATTCCCGCCAAATTATTTATCTCGAAATTTTTTGTAGTGAAGGTCAAATTCCTTCCACTCCTTTACGTCGCTTGGCAACCCGGGTCGATAAGCTCTCTCATTAAAGACAATTCACTGAAAAATCAGTTATTTATAATTTATATTTTAAAAATTTTAGACTGACTTTCCAACGGCCCCTTCTCTCACTCATCTCTTCTCAAAATTGCCACCGTAACAAACCAACGGCATCACAAGATGTCTCACTCCCGGCAGCCAACCTCTTCATCCCGAAAAAAAACGGCGCCCACCGGGCGCCGCCTATCGGCAATCAAACTCTTCCGAGCCGACTGCCATTCACTCTATTCCACCGTCACCGCGGCAACCGACCATGGCGCAAGCGCCACTCGAACCGCCAATCAATCCTTGCGCGAATAATCGATGCCGACAAACGCGCCGCCCTGGAAGCGCTGACCAAACGCGTCGAGCGGATTCGGGCGCGACAGGACGTCCGCGGCGTAATCTTCGGAATTCTGCTTCGGCCGGTAGCCGAGGCGCTCGGCGCCGCTGTTGTCCCACCAGCTGCGCGTGTTCGCCGACACGCCCCAGACCGTCAGGAAGCCGATGTCTTCCACTTCGATGCAGCGGTCGAGGAAGTGCATGAGGTCTTCATGGCCGAACCACGTGCTGAGCTGACGTGGCTCGGTCGGCCGCTCGAGGCAGCTGCCGATGCGCACGCACACGCTCTCGATGCCGTGCTTGTCCCAGTACATGCGCGCGAGCGCTTCGCCCCACACCTTCGACAAGCCATAGAAGCCGTCCGGGCGCACTTCGCAGTCGAGGCTCAGATGTTCGGTGACCGGGTACATGCCGATCGCGTGGTTCGAGCTCGCGAACACGATGCGCTTCACGCCGTTGCGGCGCGCACCTTCGTAGACTTCGACAAGGCCGCGCAGATTGTTCTCGATGATCTCGGGCAGCGGACGCTCGACGCTCGTGCCGGCGAAGTGGATCAGCACGTCCACGCCGTTGAGCAGCCGGTCGACGACCGCCGGATCGCGCAGGTCGCCGTTCATGACGTCTTCGCCTTCGACGAGCGGCGTCAGCACTTTCGAGCCCGCCGCCGAACGCAACGGAGTACCACGCGCGACGAACGCGGCACGAACGACGGAGCCGAGCTGGCCGCCGGCGCCACTCAGGGCAATCTTCTTCATAGGGGTTCCTTTACTGCGCCGCGCGCGAGATCGAACTGGAAAACAGAGGAAGCGAGTGAAGGACGCACTACGTCGCACCCTACACTCAAGTTGTACGATAACAGACTATCAACGATGGCCGGGTTGATTTCAACCAGGCATTTACCCTTATTTTAACGATCTCAGGCTCGCCAATCCCTTTTAAAACAAAGAGATACCAGTCTTATATTTATAAGACATCATATAACTAAGTGAGTATTTCCCTACTCCATGACGGGCGTTTCCGGCCCGTCGATAAAGTCGGCAAACCGCGAGGATGATCGTAAGGACAGCCAACATGACCCGCCCTCCATCCTCCCCGCGCCGTCATGCCTGCCGTCACACCATTACGCGTTCACGAGCCGATGAATTCGAGCAGATCGGCGTTGACCTTGTCCGCCTCGGTCGTGCACATGCCGTGCTGGCCGCCCGGATAGACCTTCAGCGTCGCGTCCTTGACGATCTTGGCGGTCTGCCGCCCGGCGGCGTCGATCGGCACGATCTGGTCGTCGTCGCCATGCAGCACGAGCGTCGGCACGTCGATCTTCTTCAGGTCCCCGGTATAGTCGACTTCGGAGAACTGCCTGATGCACTCGTACAGCCCCTTGATCGAGCCGGCCATGCCCTGACGCCAGAACGAATCGATCACGCCCTGCGACACCTTCGCGCCCGCGCGGTTGTAGCCGTAGAACGGCACCGCCAGGTCCTTGAAGAACTGTGAGCGATCGTCTTCGACGCCCTTGCGAATGCCGTCGAATACGTCGATCGGCAGGCCGAGCGGATTGTCGGCTGTCTTCAACATCAGCGGCGGCACCGCGCCGATCAGCACGGCCCTGGCGACACGCGCCGTGCCATGCCGGCCGATGTAGTGCGCGACTTCGCCGCCGCCCGTCGAATGGCCGACCAGCGTCGCGTCCCGCAGGTCGAGATGCTCGATCAGCGCCGCGAGATCGTCGGCGTAGGTGTCCATCTCGTTGCCGTCCCACGGCTGCTCCGAGCGGCCATGGCCGCGGCGGTCATGCGCGATCACGCGAAAGCCCTTGTTGCCGAGAAACAGCATCTGCGCATCCCACGCATCGGCGGTGAGCGGCCAGCCATGCGAAAACACGACCGGGCGCCCCTTGCCCCAATCCTTGTAGAAAATCGCGGTACCGTCTTTCGTCTTGATCGTGCTCATCGACTGACTCCTCAGGTTGAAGTCTGCCGTCGTCGGCAGGTGGGGATGAAACGGCTTCGGCAACGTGCATCGTAGAAGTAAAAGAATCCTCCCGCCAGCTCGCCGGCCCGCGATGTCGGGCCGGACGGATCGATCCTCGGTTGAAAACGGACCACAACCGAACCCGGGCCTTGCCCAAACGTTGCCCAATCACCCTGCTGCAGCGCGGTCGATTGCCGCAGCGCGCGTCGAGGCGCGCAAAACAGCGCACGTGCATCGATCAGTAAAACTTGATACCCATCAATAGCTTGCGCGCCCCATCGGCGTATCGCGCATAAAACAAGGCGGTTTTTTGACGCACGCCGCAGCGCAGCACGATTTGCTTCGATCACCTACGCTTGCGTCATCTGCCCAGCGCAGTGCGCACCGACAACAGTCGACGCGCGTAGTCCGCTCGCGCGGCCATCACGCACCTCACGCTCATGAACTCCGCAATCTCGGCATTCGATCTCGCCCGCATTCAATTTGCGTTCACCGTTTCATTCCACATCGTTTTTCCGGCGCTCAGTATCGGTCTCGCCAGTTTCATCGCCGTGCTCGAATGGCGCTGGCTGCAAACCGGTAAGGCGTACTACCAAGATCTTTGCCTGTTCTGGTCGAAGATCTTTGCAGTGGCCTTCGGCATGGGCGTCGTCTCCGGCGTCGTCATGAGCTATCAGTTCGGCACCAACTGGTCGGGATTTTCGAGTTTCGCGGGGCCCGTCACCGGTCCGCTGCTGATGTACGAAGTGATGACCGCGTTCTTTCTCGAAGCGGGCTTCCTCGGCATCATGCTGTTCGGCTGGCAGCGCGTGAGCCCGCGCGCGCACTTCGGCGCAACGCTGATGGTCGCGCTAGGCACACTGATCTCGACCTTCTGGATTCTCGCCTCGAATAGCTGGATGCAAACGCCGCAAGGCTTCGAGGTCGTCAACGGCCAGGTCGTGCCGCTCGACTGGTTCAAGATCATCTTCAATCCGTCGTTCCCGTACCGGCTCGCGCATATGGCGCTCGCCGCGTTCATCGTCGCGGGGCTCGTGGTCGCGGCGGTCGGTGCATGGCATCTGCTGCGCGGCCGGCGCGATCCGGCCGTGAAGAAGATGTTTTCGATGGCGCTGTGGTTGCTGCTGATCCTCACGCCGATCCAGGCATTCGTCGGCGATCAGCACGGTCTGAACACGCGCCAGTATCAGCCGGCCAAGATCGCCGCGATCGAAGGTCTGTGGGACACCGAAAAAGGCGGCACCGCGCTGAACCTGTTCGGTATCCCCGACATGAAGGCGGAAACCACGCGCTATGCGGTCGCAATCCCGCATCTTGGCAGCCTGATCCTCACGCATAGTTGGGATGGCGAAATTCGCGGCCTCAAGTCATTCCCGCCGCAGGACCGGCCGAACTCGACCGTGGTGTTCTGGAGCTTCCGCGTCATGGCCGGGCTCGGCGTGCTGATGATCGCGATGTCGCTCGCGGCCTGGGTGCTGCGTCGCCGCGGGCGCCTGTTCGACGCGAAGTGGTTCCAGCGCCTGTGCGTCGCGATGGGGCCGAGCGGCTTCGTCTCCTTGCTGGCCGGCTGGGTCACGACCGAAGCGGGCCGCCAGCCGTGGGTCGTGTACGGCGTGATGCGCACTTCGCAGGCAGTCTCGCCGCTGACCACGCAGCAGGTCGGCCTCTCGCTGATGACCTTCGTGGTGGTCTACTTCCTCGTGTTCGGCACCGGCATCTACTACATGCTGAAGCTGATGCGCTCGGGTCCGGCGCGGCCCGGCAGCGGCTCGCACGACGCGCCCGACAGCCTCGCCCGGCCGACGCCCGCCCAAACCGCACGCCGTCCGCTGTCCGCCGCCGATCAGATGATCGACGCTGTCTAACCTTAGCTTCGAGAGCAAGAAAATGGACGTCACCGTCGTATGGGCCGCGATCATCGCATTGGGCCTTTTCATGTATGTCGTGCTGGACGGCTTCGATCTCGGCATCGGCATCGTCTTCCCGTTCTTCCCCGACGAAAAGGAACGCGACCTGATGATGAACACGGTCGCGCCGGTCTGGGACGGCAACGAAACCTGGCTCGTGCTCGGCGGCGCCGCGCTGTTCGCGGTGTTTCCGGTCGTCTATTCGACCGTGCTGTCGGCACTGTATCTGCCGCTCGTCTTCATGCTCGTGTGCCTGATCTTTCGCGGCGTATCGTTCGAGATCCGCGCGAAGGCTCGCCGCACGAAGCACCTGTGGGACCTCGCCTTCATCGGCGGCTCGGCCGGCGCGACATTCTTCCAGGGCATCGTGCTCGGCGCGTTCCTGCAAGGCATCCCCGTGATCAACGGCGCCTATGCCGGCGACGCGTTCGGCTGGCTCACACCGTTCAGCCTGCTGACGGGCCTCGGGCTCGTCGCGACCTATGCGCTGCTCGGCTGCTGCTGGCTCGTCGCGAAGACCGAGGGCGATCTGCAGCGCCGGCTGCATCGCGTGGTATGGCCGCTCACGCTCGTGCTGCTCGGCTTCATCGCGCTCGTGAGCCTCTGGACGCCACTGATGGACGCCGGCATCGCGCAGCGCTGGTTCCACGACGGCATCTTCCACCGTCTGCTGCCGGTGCCGTTCCTCGTCGCAATCTGCACGTTCTTCATGCATCGCGCGGTGCGCGCGCGCCATCACAACACGCCGTTCGTGCTCGCGCTGACGCTCGTGCTGCTCGGCTACCTCGGGCTACTCGTGAGCCTGTGGCCGTATGCGATTCCGTCGAGCCTGACGCTATGGCAAGCGGCCGCGCCGCGCACGAGTCAGACGTTCACGCTGGCCGGCGCGGCGGTGATTCTGCCGGTCATCGTCGCGTACACGACGATGGGTTACTGGATCTTCCGAGGCAAGGTGCGCCATGACGACCCCCATCACTATCACTGACCCCGCCGGCACCCGCGCCGCCGCGCCACGCGCACGCAGACTGCCGGGCTGGCTCTGGTTCATCGCCCTATGGTGCGGCGGCGTGGCCGGGGCGATGTCGCTCGGTTTCGCCTTCAAGCTTCTGATGAATGCGACGTTATTCGCAGTCGGATAGCCGCCTGCGAACGCGCGTCGATCCGGCCTGCATAACCTGCCGGGGCACGCGCGAAAGCGCTTAAAAAAAGGCCTGCGCGGCTCGTCTACCTAGCAAGCCGGAACCTATGCGCGAGAGCCCTGCCTTACACATCAGGTAGCGCATCGAACGATGCCGGCGAGGGAGAGGAACGAGGCGGACAACGGTAAGCGACGCAGAAGCGCGGCCCGGGTATCGGGACGAAAGCACGCCGCGCAAGCCTGATGCACGAGCGCGGAATACCGGCCATGATGCGTTTCACGAGAACAGAAGCACACTATCCTGCAACGGCGGTAGCCCTCAACGGACAGGCCCGACTCGCGGAGACATCATGAAGTTTCTTGTGGCCGACGACCATGAACTGATCCGGCAAGGCGTCAAAGGCATGCTGCGCGGCTTCGATCCCGAAGCCCAGTTCGACGAAGCCGATAGCTGGGAAACACTCGCCAGCGCCGCGCGTCCCGATGCCAATCACGATCTTGCGATCGTCGATCTGCATATGCCGGGCATGAGCGGCGCAAGCTCGCTCGAAGCGCTGCTCAAGGCGAACCCGGCGCTGCCGCTCGTGGTGCTGTCGGCGGAAGAATCGCCCGACGAAATGCGTGCGGTGCTCGCGGCCGGCGCGCTCGGCTTCGTGCCGAAGCGGCAGCCCGCCAGCGTGATGCTGAAGGCGATCGAGCTGGTGCTCTCCGGCGGCGCCTATGTGCCGATGGAAGCGCTGAGCCTGCTCGGCGCGCGCGATACGCCAGCGGCCGATGCCTGCGCCGGCGCGGCTTCGGGCACGGCTTCCGGCACGGGAGCTGAAACGGCCGCCGCGCTCGCCGGCATTGCCAGCCATGGCGGCGCTTCGCAATCCGCTGCACAATCCGCCGCTCAGGCGCCGATCCCGAGCCCCGCCGCGCGGATGCCGGCGCTCCAGCCGCATCAGCAGCATCTGCTGGAAAACCTCTCGCCGCGTCAGCAGGACATCATGCGGCTCGTGCATCGCGGCTGGACCAACAAGATGATCGCGCGCGATCTCGGCGTCGCCGAAGGCACCGTCAAGGTGCATCTGTCGGTGATCTTCCGCGCGCTCGGCGTGCATAACCGCGCGACGGCGATTGCGGTAATCAACGGCTGGCTCGAGGCGGGGAAGAGTTTGTAGCGACGGGGTTCGCGGCGACGGCGCTCACCGTGGCCGCGCCGGTTGCTGTCTCGTTCTGTACACCGCTGCTTGCACCACCCTTGCCGCCCTCGCCACCGTCTATGCCCGCCCCCGCACCGTCACGCAACATGGGTGCCGCCGCCGGCCGTCCCTTGTCCAGTTCCGCCTGCTGCCACAGCATTTCGAGCGTGCGCCGCAGGCGCGCCGGCGTCACCGGCTTGTGCAGCACCGGTATGCCCTGCAACACGAGCGCCGAGAGTTCCGTCGACGCCATATCGCCGGTAATCAGCAAGGTCGCGACATTGCCATGACCCGCGCGCGCGAGCGCGCCGCGCACTGCCGCCAACGCCTGCGCGCCGGTGCGGTGATTCGCGAGCTGGTAATCGCAGAGCACCGCATCGGGCACGAAGCCGTCCGCGAGCGCGGCCAGCGCCTCGGCTTCATCGCGCGCGCCGAACGCGCTGCACCCCCAACGCCGTAGCAGGCTTTCGATTCCTTCGAGAATCGACGGGTCGTCGTCGATGCACAGCACGCGCCGCTCCTGCGCCGCCGGCCCGCCCGTCACCGAATCGTTGAGACTCCCGACGATGCCGGCCGCGTCGCCCGCCTGCACCGCAAAGCGGAACACGGAGCCGCGCCCCGGCGCCGAGCGCAACTGCAGTTCGCCGCCGAGCAGATCGACGAGCCGCTTGACGGTCGGCAGCCCGAGGCCGTGCCCCTGACGCGCGTCGCGCTGCGGATTCGCGACCTGATAGAACTCCTCGAAAATATGCGCGTGCTCCTCGGGCGCAATGCCGATGCCCGAATCGCGCACCTCGATAAAACCGCCCGTCTGCCGTCCCGCGCGCCGCAAGCCAAGCCAGATCGCGCCCTCTTCGGTGTAACGCACCGAGTTCGACAGCAGGTTGCTCAGCACGCGTTCGAGCAGTACGGGGTCGTCGTAGACGACCATCGCGGTCGGCGCGATGCGCAGCGCGAGCCCCTTCGCCGCGGCCTGCGGACGATACTGGCTGCCGACCCGCTCGAACAGTTCGGCAAGCCTGAAATGCAGGCGGATCACCTGGGTCACGCCACTTTCGAGCCGCGCGAGATCGAGCACCTGGTTGAACAGCTGGTTCAGCGCCTCGACGTTGTAGACGATGTGCCCGGCCGTCTTCGCGTGCTGCACCGGCGTCGCGGCCGGATCGTTCAGCGATGCCGCGAGCAGTCCGATCGCATGCAGCGGCTGCCGCAAATCGTGGCTCGCGGCCGCGAAAAAGCGCGTCTTCGCGAGGCTAGCTTCTTCGGCCACGCGTTTTTGCGTCGCCAGCGATTCCGCGAGGTACTGCTGATCGACGCGCGCCTGCACGACCTGGCGAAACAGCTTGCGGTAGCTCATCGCATAGACGTTGATCGCGCAGAAGAAAAACGCGAGGACGATCGCGAGAATCGTGCGGTCGAACGTATGCGAGCCGAAATGCAGCACGATCGACGGCAGTAGCAGGAACGGGATCGAGGTCGAAAAGTTCAGGAGGTCGAAACCATTCGACATGAAGACGCCGGCGGCGAGCGTCACGAGCATCACGGTATGCAGCAAGGGCAGATCGGCCTGCGAACTCTGGAACGCGAACCACACCGCGAAGCCGGGGCCGCTGTAGAGCAACACGCCGCGCAACGCATGCAGACGAATCCACTCGCGCGGCGCAACGAGTTGCGGATAGCGCCGGTTGCAGATCCATAGCGCGAGGCCCGCGCAATTGGCTAGCGCATAGAAGCCGAAACACGCGATAAAAAGCGCTGGCGACGGTATCTGCGGCCAGTAGATCGCAATGAGCACGGCCATCGAAAACCAGTGAGAAAAGAAGGCGATCGGATCTTGCGCATAGAGCACGCGCACGAGGTCTTCGTCGATGGCACGCTGGATCGGGTCGGCCCGCATCGCGCGGTCTCCTTTGTCGAACGGCGCGGCCCCGACATGGCCCAGGCGCCGATTATCCCCACCATGCGCCCGCTTCGCGAGCGCGACATTTCCCCGAACGTACGTCTACTCTTCAGACGAAAAGAAAGGAATCCGTCAGAAGGTTTACCCGGCAGTTTACCCATCAGCTAACACTTAATCCATATAGGCGCGAGCGTTGCCGCGAACCATACTGCATTCACGTTTCAGCGCGGCATTTCAGGCTTCATCCAACGCTTCGCGGCCCACCGCCGAAGCTCACCGCGCTCCTTGTCCCCACGCTGACGGAGGTTTCCATGGGCGCAGTCCCAAGCTACGAGTTCGCCCGCCAACTCGACGACGCGATCCTGCCCGACCTGTGGCGCAGACGCACCCGGCTGTCCGCGGACGAAATGGTGTCGATCGTCGAACTGGTCCGGCGCGCGTTGCGAACCTATCACCCGCTCGAATTGCAGGCGCTCGGCGAAGACAAGGAAGAACTGGTCGCTCAGTTCATCTACGCAAAGGTGCTGCGCCTCGCGCCCGGCCACACCGAAACGAGCGCCTGCGCGGACAGCGCGCCGTCGAACAGCTACGCGGTATGCGCCTATTTCCGCCGCTATCTGATCGACTGCCTGCGCAGCGCCGGCCATCAACGCAACGTCTCGATGGAAAACGAGGGCATCGAGCAGGAAATCGATCTGCATGCCCAGGCACTCGAAGATCCGGTGCAAAGCGTGCTGCTGCAATACGGTCTCGACGAGCAGTGCGTGAGGTTCGCGGCACGCGAATTTATCGAAGGGCTCGACGAGCCCGAACGGATCGTGCTGGCGGGCAGCCTCGGCTGGTGCTCGGAAAGCAAGGGCGGGCTCGCGGCGGTGGCGGCTCGGCATCGGGTCCCCTCTTATCACTATCGCGCCGTCAAACTCGGCGTCACGATGAAAAAGACGGCCGGTGCCGAGGAATTTTCCAACACGAAGATCGGCCGCTGGCTCACCGACGTGCTCGGCATCGCCATCGACATCGAAAATCGCGAAGCTATCCTGCTCGCGCTGAACCTGCTCGCCGCGGAATCGAGCGACAGCGAAATGAATGAAGTGGCCGCCTAACGGACGACATAACAGGCCACATAAAAAGCGATGGACCCGCGCATGAGCGCACGGCCGGCCAAACCACAAGAAAACCGCCCACTCATGCCGCCCGACACGTCGCACGCTACGGTTGCGCGCCTTGCACGGCGCGCTTTTTTTGTACGCCCATTCCACCTACGATAAAAAATCTGCTGCCGCGCGCCGTCTTTATTCCGAAGCACAGCTTCCGTTCCCCGCATCCGACTCCAGACGAGGTGGTCCTGATGAACCGCTTATCGAGCGCGCCGACGGCGCTGCAACGGCATTACGAAGTGGTCGTGGTCGGTTCCGGCTATGGCGGCGCGATCGCCGCGAGCCGCATGGCGCGCGCGGGCCGCAGCGTCTGCGTGCTCGAGCGCGGCCGCGAATTCATGGCCGGCGAATACCCGCGCACGCCCGTGCAGGGCGGCGAGCAGCTCCAGTACAACACGGCCGAGGCACAGCTCGGCTCGCCGCTCGCGCTGCTCGAAGTACACGTGAACGAGGACGTCAATGCGGTGGTCGGCTGCGGGCTCGGCGGCACCTCGCTGATCAATGCGAACGTCGCGCTCGAAGCCGATCCGCGTCTCTGGGACGACCCGCGCTGGCCGGCCGCGCTGCGCGCCGACAGCGACGGACGCGACGCAGGTTATGCGCTCGCGCGGAAGATGCTGTCGCCGTCGCCGGTGCCTGCCGATTTTGGGCCGCTGCCGAAGCTCGACGCGCTCGAAAAATCGGCGCAGGCGCTCGGCATGGCGAACCGCTTCAGCCGCCCGCCGATCACGGTCACGTTCACGAAGGGCCCGAATGCGGCCGGCGTCGAACAGCAGCGCTGCGTCGGCTGCGGCGATTGCAACTCGGGCTGCAACTACGACGCGAAGAATTCGACGCACATGAACTATCTGCCCGATGCGGTCGCGCACCGCGCACAGATTTTCACGGGCGCGGCCGTGCATTCGGTGCTGCGCGATCCGGACACGCAGCAATGGAAGGTCAACTTCCAGCTCGTCGAACTCGGCCGCGAGAGCTACGGCGCGCCCGATCTGTTCGTGCTGGCCGACGTCGTCATCGTGGCGGCGGGAACGATCGGTTCGAGCGCGCTGCTGCTGCGTTCGCGCAAGGAAGGCCTGAGCACCTCGGACATGCTCGGCCGGCGCTTCACCGGCAACGGCGACGTGCTGGCCTTCGCGTACAACACCCGCGACACGATCAATGGCGTCGGCTGGGGCGAGCATGCGCCGGGCGAAATTCCCGTGGTCGGGCCGACCATCACCGGGCTCATCGACGTTCGCCAGAACGGGCCGGATGCGAAGGACGGCTACGTGATCGAGGAAGGTTCGCTGGCCGGGCCGGTCGGCGAAGCGCTGGTCGGTATGCTCGGCTCGGTCGCGCCGCTCGAAGGCGTGGACCCGGGCGGACCACCGACGCTGCGCGAGCGGCTCGCCTACGACGCGCGCGCCATCGAGAGCCTGATACGCGGCCCGTATCACGGCGCGCTGAACCACACGCAAAGCTATCTCGTGATGGCGCATGACGACGAGGATGGCCGCATCACGATCGACGAGCGGGGACGCGCGCGCATCGAGTGGAAAAACGCTGGACGCCAGCCGCTCTTCAAGGCGATCGAGAACGTGCTGATCCAGGCCACCGCGCCGCTCGGCGGCAAATATCTGCGCAATCCGATTTCGACAAAGATTCTCGGCAGGCGCACGGTCACCGTGCATCCGCTCGGCGGCTGCGGAATGGGCGAGGACGCGGAACGTGGCGTAGTCGATCATATGGGCCGCGTATTCAGCGGCACGGCTGGCAATGCAGTACACGACGGCCTCTATGTAATGGACGGCGCGGTGATGCCGATGTCGCTCGGCGTGAATCCGCTGCTGACCATCTCCGCGCTCGCCGAGCGCAATTGCGCGCTGCTCGCGAAGACGCACGGCTGGTCGATCGATTACGCGAAAGCGGGCGAGGCCGCCGCGCCGCCCGCGCAAAAAATCGGCCTGCGCTTCACCGAGACGATGGTCGGCACCTACACGCCGAAGGTGGCCGGCGAGGCGGCGACGAGCCCGATCGAATTCACGCTCACGGTCGAGTCCGACGATCTCGCCGATATGCTTGGCAATCCACAGCATCTCGCGCACACCGCTGGCACGCTGACCTGCCCCGCCCTGTCCGCGCAACCGCTGACGATAACGGACGGCACGTTCAACCTGTTCGTCGTCGACGCATCGGATGTCGACGAACGCAACATGACGTATCGCATGACGCTCAACGCGGCCGAGGGCAACACCTACTATCTGAGCGGCAGGAAGATCATCACGCGCACTTCGCCGATCAATCTCTGGGAGCAGACCAATACGCTTTACGCGGACATCCGCGCGACGGCCGACGACACCGCGCCGCCGCTCGGCACCGCGAGGTTAATCATCACGCCGGAAAACTTCCTCAAGCAGCAGCGCACGCTCGAAGTCACGCACGCGCCCGATCTGAAAACGCGCCTCGAATGGACGCTGAAGTTCGGCCGGTTCTTCGCGGGCGTGCTGTTCACCGAATACGGCGGCGTGGCCGCGCCGTTGCAGTTCTACGATCCGGCGCTGCCGCCGCGCGCGAAGCGCACGCTGCGCGCGCCGGCGCCGCAAATCAGCTGGTTCGATACGCCCGACGGCACGAGGCTCAGGCTCACGCGCTACGTCGATCCGGCCGCGGGCAAAGCCGGCAAACCGGTCCTGCTGATTCACGGCTCGGGCGTGTCGAGCCGCATCTTCTCGACCGATCTGACGCCGACCAATCTCGTCGAGTATCTGTGCGCCTCGGGCTTCGACGTCTGGCTCGTCGATCTGCGCGTGAGCATCGAACTGCCGAGCGTGCTCGTGCCGACCAATGTCGACAAGGTCGCGCGCGAGGACATTCCCGCCGCGGTCGCGAAGATTCTCGCGCTGACCGGCGCACCGAACCTGCAGGTGCTCGGTCATTGCATGGGCGGGCTCGCGCTGAGCATGTCGCTGATGCATGGGCTCGAAGGCGTACGCTCGGCGGTAATTTCGCAGGTGTCCGCGCATCCGGTGCCCGGCACGCTGCAACGGATCAAGGCCGGGCTTCATATTCCCGACCTCATGCAGCATCTGCGGATACGCGATCTGACCGCCTATACGCAGCAGGATTCGTGGCCCGCGAACCTGCTCGACGAAGCACTGCGGCTCTATCCGCTCGATCACGACGAGGGCTGCGGCAATCCGGTCTGCCATCGCGCGACGTTCCTGTATGGACTGCTCTACGAACACCAGAAGCTCAACGAAACGCTGCATGCGAACCTGCAGGAGCTGTTCGGCATTCACGACGTCGCCGTATTCATGCATCTGGCGGCGATGGTGCGGGCCGGCAAGCTCGTCGATGCGCATGGCGACGACGTGTACTTCACCGGCGCGAACGGCATGAAAGGGCTCGCGGGTATGCGCCTGCCGATCGGCTTCATTCACGGCGAGAAGAACGAGACCTATCTGCCGAAGAGCACTGAACTCACCTACGACATGCTGCGCGGCGCGTTCCCCGAGCAGCCGTATGAACGGCATCTGATTCCGGACTATGGGCATATCGACTGCATCTTCGGCAAGAACGCGGCGGTCGATGTTTATCCGGTGATCGTGCAGTATCTCAACGCGCATTGACGGCACGCATTGGCGTGCCGTCATCGGCGCCGTGCATCGGGCGATGCGCGGCGCGGCGCGCGTTTCAATTCGCCGCTGTTGCGTCGCTTCGCTTGGTCGTGCCGCTGTGTCGTGCCGCTGTGTCGTGCCGCTGTGTCGTGCCGCTGCGTTATGCCACCGTGTTGCCCCGCCTCGTCGATGCGTAACGCGTCATCCGCATGACATGGGTTCTCCTCGCGCCATCATTCCGGTATGGTTCATGTTGCGCGACGCGCGGCCCTCCCCGCTTTTTCCGCGCCACGCTTTCGTTGCGCCTTCATTCCACGCACACTCATCCACCCGTACTCTCACTCATCGCGATGAAAAAATTCTTTCTGGCCTTGTTCACCGCCGGCTTGCTCGGCAACACCGTCGCCGCGACGAACGTGCAGGCGGCCGAACTGCGCGTCATGACCTCGGGCGGCTTCACCGCCGCTTACAAGGAACTCGGGCCGACGTTCGCGGCCTCGAGCGGCAACACGCTCGACACGATCCTCGGACCGTCGATGGGTCAATCGCCCGAAGCGATTCCGAACCGGCTCGCGCGCGGCGAATCCGCCGACGTCGTCATCATGGTCGGCTATGCACTCGACGATCTGATCAAGCAGGGCAAGGTCATTCCCGGCTCGCGCGTGGAACTCGCGGATTCGCGCATCGGCATGGTCGTGCGCGACGGCGCGCCGAAGCCCGACATCAGCACGATCGAAGGGCTGAAAAACACGCTGCTGCACGCGAAATCGATCGCCTACTCGGACAGCGCGAGCGGCGTCTATATTCAACGCGAGATGTTCAAGCGGCTCGGTATCGAAGATCAGGTGAGCGCAAAAGCGAAGATGGTGCCGAAGATTCCGGTTGCCTCGGTCGTCGCGAACGGCGACTACGAAGTCGGCTTCCAGCAGGTCAGCGAATTGCTGCCGGTCAAGGGCGCGACCTTCGTCGGCAAGATTCCCGAATCGGTGCAATCGGTCACGCGCTATGCAGCAGGTATTCCGGTGGATGCGCCGCATCCGCGCGAAGCGAAAGCGCTGCTCGACTATCTCGCGTCGCCCGCGGCGCAGGAGACGGTCCGCTCGACCGGGCTCGATTCGGTCTCCGCGCCCTGAGTCGAATGGCTGAATGCGCAGCGAAGCGCGGCTGAAACAACGCCGTGCTATACGGTCCCGGCCAGATGAAAACGCGAGGCCGGATGCCATAGCCGCACCGAGGTCGCGACGTTCTCGCCGACCCACGTGCGCCGCCATAGCAGCAGACACGGCTCGCCGATATCCATCATCAGATGCCGCCGCACATGGGCATCGGGCTTTTGCGCGTAGATGCGAAACTCGGCGCGCTGCACCGGCGCGACCCGCACCATGTAGTGATTGGGCGTTTCGACCGAGAAATCCTGTTGCAGGTATTCGGGGAACACCTTCGGATTGACGTAGCGGTCCTCGTACTGGATCGGCACGCCTTCCTCGCTGTGCACGATGCACGAGTGATACGCGGGGCCGTTTGCGAGACCGAGCGCGTCGAGCGCTTCGGCGTCGTCGCCCGGTTCGAGCGTCAGCACGCGCGCCGTATGGCGATGACCGCGCGCGGCGATTTCATCGGCGATATTGCGGATTTCCAGCACCGTCGATTCATAACGCTGCGCCGCGACGAACGTGCCCGAGCCTTGCACACGCGTAAGCACGCGCTCAGCGGTCAGTTCGCGCAGCGCGCGCGACACCGTCATGCGCGCGACGCCGAATTCCTTGACCAGTTCCGTTTCGGACGGAATCAGCCCGCCCGGTTTCCAGACACCCTCGCCGATGCGATCGAGCACATAGCGCTTGATCTGCTCATAAGCAGGCACCGCCTTGACCGGCGCATCGCGGCCGCGGCCGACGCGGTTCCGCTCCCGCTCGTGGTCCTGCCCGTGGTGCGGGTCGTCCGGTACGGCGGACACGCCGCGCGCCTGTGTTGTTGTTTTCACTGCAAGCCTCATGGGTCGTGCGCCGGCAATACACGTCGTACACCGTGGCCGGTTCTCCGGCGGCCGGGCCCAATCTTACCCGGTTCGGCGGCGAGGCCGGACACTCGACGCTGCGCGCCTACCAGATGAACGGCACGAAGCGGAACCGCACGCGCTTCATATAGGCCGCGTAACCGTCGAGCTGTTCGGCAAGCAGACGCTCCTCGCGCACCGCGCGCCAACCGAAGCCGAACGCCGCCACCGGCAACGCCGCGAGCCCCCACCACGAGCCGAGCAACAGCGGCGTGCCGACGAAGAACAGCAGCGCGTCCGCATACATCGGATGACGCACGTACGCATAAGGCCCCGTGTCGGCAACCTTATGACCGCGGCTCGCCTGAATCTTCACGACCGGCGCCGCATAGCTATTGGCGCGAAACACGAAGCGACACAGGAAGATGCAGAGGAACACGCATAGCGCGCCGAAGCTCACGAGCCAGAGCGGCAGCGGCGCGGACCAGCGAAAGCGCACCGCATCGAAGCCCATCAGGATCAGCCAGCCGAGCCACGCGGGCGCGACCGCGGCCATGAACAGACGATCCCAGCGGCTCTGCTGCGTCTGCACGAATGGCGCGAGCCGCTCGGCCAGCAACGCGGGATCGTGACGCGCGAGCCACACGCCGAGCCATAGGCTCAACACGGCCAGTTCGATCAGATACCACCATGCGGCCGGCCACGCGAGCGTGCCCGCCGCGCCGAACAGCAGCACGCCCATGCTCGCGAGCCACGCGAGCGATTGCAGGATCAGACGCGCGATCATGGCGATATCTCCCTTGGATCGGCTCCTTATGCAGGCGTCTTGGGCCGTCGCCGTCAGGCGGCCTCGCCGCGCGTGCGCACGCGCTCGAACACCGCGCCGATGTCGAGGTCTTCGAGATTCAGCCCGAAGCGCTCGCGCAGACAATCGGCAAGCTCGCCGGCACTGGCCAGTTGCCGCTCGGTGACGAGCCGCCCTTGTGCATCGCGTTCGTTCAACTGATCGTTAAAGAGCGTGACGCGCAGCCCCGGCAACACGCGGCACACGATCAGGTTGTGCGCGAAGATGGAATCCGGCGAGGTCGACGTGTACCAGTTCGACGTTTCGTAATCGATCCATTCGACCGGATGCAGATCGAAACGATAGACGCGCACCCAGCTTTCGTCGGGCTCCTGCATTTCGAGCGTCAGCATGTCGCGGCCGGCGTCGGCGAGACGGAACGTGCCGAGCGGCGTCGGTTGCGCGATGCCCGCGCTCAGACGCAGCGGCTCGGTCAGCGTCACGCTGCCGAAGCCGACGTCGGCGATCCATGTGTCGTTGCCGAGGTCGATGCGCAGCACCATGTGCGTGCGCGGCGGAATCGTATCGGATGCGCGCCCCCACAGCACGCGCCCGAGCATCGGCGTGATCCTGAAGCCGAGTTGCATCAGCACGTTGGCGAACAGCGAGTTCTGCTCGAAGCAGTAGCCGCCGCGCCTGCTGGCGACGAGCTTGTGCTCGATCGCTTCGAGGTCCAGCCTGACGGGGCGGCCCGTCAGCGTGTTGAGGTTTTCGAACGGAATCGCTGCCGGGTGCAGCCCGTGAAGCACCTGCAGAACTTCCAGCGTGGCCGCGCGCGGGCCCGTGTAGCCGATGCGCGCGAAGTAGCGTTCGAGATTGATGGCGTGGGGCATCGGCGTGGTTCCGGTAGAGAGGGGCGAGTTCGGCACGCGCGGGCCGCGCCTGTCTGCACGTTGCGATGCATGCTCATAGGCACACAGCACACAGCACACAACACGCGGCCCGCCTCATGAAACGATCATAGCGGCTTTTTGCGTCTCTCCGGCATGGCACGGCCGAGCGGAAAGCAACGATGTCCGCGCCGCGCCCGCTACCCGCTTCCTCCCGCCGCGGCTACATGCCCTTCAACGCCGCCGTCGCGACCGACGGCACGCTGATGCCATGGCTCGACGCGAACTGCACGGCCGCACTGAGCGTCGACGTCAACGACTTCAACTGCCCCGGCGCCGATTGCGCGATATACGACGCGCTTTGCGCGGTCTGCGGATTGAGCCCCGACTGCAGCAACGAGGACGGACTCATCTGGCCGACGCTGCCGAGCCCCGACTGCAAGCTCGAATACTGGCTCACGCCCTTGCCGAGCGACGACAGCCCATCGGTAAACGCCTGCTTGTCGACCGGCGCCGCCGACGCGCCGCCGCTCGCCTGACTCGCGAACGCACCGGTGAGCTTCTGCGACAACGACTGCTGCGTGCTGCCCATCTGCGTCAACTGGCTGACCGACGGCGTGCCGCCGCTCAGCAGCCCCGCGGCCTGCTGCGCCTGGCCGGCCGCGCTCGTCATGCCCATCGCCGAGGCGAGGCTCGATTGACCGCTCAGCACCTGCTGGTTCGCGCCCACATAGCCTTGCAGCAATTGCGACACGCCGCTCGACGAAGTACTGCCGGCATTACCGCCCAGTGCATTGCCCACCGCGGCGCCGAGCCCACCGCCGGCCGAACCGCCGGTCGAACTGTCGCCGCCGCCGAGGCCGAACTGCTTCAGGCTCATCTGCGCATGCGCCGCGCCGCCCGCGAGCAGCACACCGCTCGTCAGCAATGAAACCAGAAGAATGCGTCGATTCATTTCCCTCTCCTTACGTTGGCTGTCAAATTACCCGTGCGCTTCGACATCGCGCGCTCGCGCACGTTTCGTATGACCACATAAATACGATTAAATTACATATTAATTCCTCATTCATTACGCCGTCATGCCTTTTGGGCGCAGTCCGTAAAGAGCGGCATTACACCGCAGTAATATTGATGAGAATCGTTCTCATTTATATTGACTCCTGAAATCCGAGTACGTACGATCACGCCATCTACTGCGCCGGCATCCCGGGACATCGCGCGAATTCGCACGCGGGGCAGTCGCAACGTTGATTCGATCAGTAGAAACAACATCAATAAGGATCTCGATGAAGTTTGCCCAACTCAACGGACGCCGCGCCTACGCGCGTCCTCCTTGCGACTCCTCGACACGTCCCGCTGCAACCCATCGTACGCGCCTGCCTTCGATGCGGCACGTCGCGCTCTGCACGGCCTTCGCATGGGCCTCGCTGAACGCCGGCACGGCGATGGCCGAAACCAGTCCCGACGCCACCCCGGAAGCGCCCGAAGCCGACCTGAAAATCCAGGCGGCCCAGACCGACCAGTGGACCGGCGTCTGGAACCGTCAGCAGATGCTCGGCGACATCGGCGGCCTGCGTCCGTGGCTCGGCAAATACGGCGTGACCCTCACCGTGACCGAAACCAGCGAAGTGCTCGCGAACCTGCGCGGCGGTCTCGCGCGCGGCGCCGACTACGACGGCCTCACGACCGCCACCCTGCAGATGGACACCTCGAAGGCGTTCGGCCTGCCCGGCGGCCTCTTCAACGTGAGCGCGCTGCAGATCCACGGCGCGAACCTCAGCGCCAACAAGCTCGGCACGCTCAATACGGCGAGCGGCATCGAGGCCGACGACGCGACGCGTCTGTGGGAACTCTGGTATCAGCAGTCGTTTCTCGACAAGCGCGTCGACGTGAAGATCGGCCAGCAAAGTCTGGACCAGGAATTCATCGTGAGTTCGTACGCGGCGCTGTTCCTCAACACGATGTTCGGCTGGCCCGCGCTGCCCTCGTACGACCTGCCCTCGGGCGGCCCCGCGTATCCGCTCTCGGCGCTCGGCGTGCGCGTGCGCGGCCAGATCACGCCGTCGTTGACCGCGCTGGCCGGCGTGTACTCGGGCGACCCGCTCGGCAACGACCCCAGCAACATGAGCGGCACGAACTTCAACCTGCATAACGGCGCGTTGTGGATCGGCGAATTGCAGTACGCGATCAACCAGCCGTCCGACGGTCAGATGGTCGGCGCGGGCGGCGGCGGCCTGCCCGGCACCTACAAGATCGGCGTCTGGTACAACACGAACAGTTTCGCGGATCAGCGTTACGACAACCTCGGCCTGTCGCTCGCGAACCCGGCGTCCACCGGCGTGGCCGCGAACCATCACGGCAATTACAGCATCTACGCGGTCGCCGACCAGATGGTGTGGCGTCCGGACCCCGACGAGCCGCGCAGCCTCGGCGTGTTCGCGCGCGTGATGGGCGCCCCCGGCGACCGCAACCTCGTGAGCCTCGCGGCGAACCTCGGCATCGTGCTGAAAGCGCCGTTCAAGGGCCGCGACAACGACAGCGCCGGTCTCGCGCTGACCTACATCAAGATCGGCAATCACGTCAACGGACTCGATCAGGATACCCTGGCATTCAACGGCGGCCCGTACGGTGTGCGCACGAGCGAAACCGCGCTCGAAGCGACCTACCAGTACCAGGTCAATCCGTGGTGGCAACTGCAGGCCGACGCGCAGTACACGTTCAACGCGGGCGCCGGCCAGAACCCGAACGATCCGACGCAGCCGCTGCGCAATACGTTCGTCGTCGGCGTACGGACCCTCATCAATTTCTGATGCCGCTCGTGCCCTCTCTCCACGCAGGCATTCAGACACGCCTGCACTCACACGCAATCGGACCCGCACTTTCCATGCTTTCGCTCCTCACCGCTACCCACGCTTTGTGCTCATGCACGGAGGCCCAATCGTGAACCATCCCACGCGCCAGTTTTCGCCGCGCGCCGCGCGGGCCCGGCTCGCCGCAACCGCTGCTGCAACCACCATGGCAGCCGCTGCTGCTCTCGTGACGACCAGCGCCGCCCATGCCGAGCCGCAAGGTTTCCTCGAAACCATCAAGCACCACACGACGCTCATCAACACCGTGCCCGATAACGGCGACCAGAATCCGTACGCGGTCGTGGTCGCGCCCGTCAGCGCCGGCACCGTGAAGAAGGGCGACGTGCTGGTCGGCAACTTCAACAACTCGACGAACCTGCAAGGCACCGGCAGCACGATCGTCGACTATCACCCGGACACCCAACAGATGACGGTGTTCGCGACCGTGCCGCGCGACCTCAAGGAATGCCCGGGCGGCATCGGCCTCTCGACCGCGATGACGATGCTGAAGTCGGGCTACGTGATCGTCGGCAGCACGCCGAGCAACGACGGCACCACCGGCACCAAGGGCGCGGGCTGCCTGATCGTGATCGATCCGCAAGGCAAGATCGCCTCGACGATCTCGAGCCCGAACATCAACGACCCGTGGGGCAACATGGCCGTGGTCGATAACGGCACGAGCGCGACGCTGTTCGTCAGCAACGCGGGCTTCGGCGTCGGCGGCGCGGACGGCGAACCGCCCGTGTTCAAGCAGGCCACCGTGCTGCGCCTCGACCTCGACGTGCCGCAGGACAAGCCGCCCGTCGTGAAGAAGGAAACCGTGATCGGCAGCGGCTTCGGCGCGCAGGCCGACAAGGGCGTGTTCCTCGTCGGCCCGACCGGGCTGTCGCTGTCGGCCGATCAGAAGCTGCTGTACGTGTCCGATGCGATCGGCAACCGCATCACCGAGATCGACGATCCGCTCACGCGCGACACGAGCGCGGGCGTCGGCCGCCAGCTGACCGCCGACGGCCTGCTGCATCGTCCGCTCGCGATGACCACCGCGCCCAACGGCCATCTGCTCGTGACCAACGCGCTGAACGGCCAGGTCGTCGAAATCGATCCGGCGAGCGGCAAACAGCTCTACGCGCGCTGGATCGACACCGACAAGGCGCAATCGCCGCCGGGCAACGGCGACCTGTTCGGCATCGCGATGACGCCGGAAGGCGACGGCTTCTACTACGTCGAAGACGACGTGAATACGCTGGTGCTCGCGAAGTAAGCCACGCGCGTCGGCCCCCTTGAAAACGAAGTGACCATGACAAACGATCAACCCCCAAAGCCGCAACGTCCGCAACGTCCGTCGCGGCGCGGCTTTCTGAAGGCGGGCGGTGCGGCGGTCGCGGCCGGCGCGTCGCTCGGCGCCGGCCTCGCAAGCTCGCAGGCCGCGTTCGCCAAAGCGCCCGCGCCTAGCACCGCGAACGCGCAGAGCACCGATCCGCAGCTCGCGGTCGAGCCGTTCTACGGCGCGCATCAAGGCGGCATCACCACGCCGCAGCAGAGCCACACCTATGTCGCCGCACTCGATCTGACCACCGGCAAGCGCGACGACGTGATCGCCTTGCTGCGCGCGTGGACCGAAGCGGCCGCGCGCCTCACGCAGGGCAATACGGCCGCCGCGCTGCCCACGGGCGACGCCGGCGACAACCAGGCCGCGCCCGATTCCGGCGACGTGCTCGGCCTCGGCCCGAACGGCCTCACGATCACGTTCGGCTTTGGCCCCGGCCTCTTCACGAAGGACGGCCAGGACCGTTACGGGCTCGCCTCGCGCCGCCCCGCCGCGCTCGTCGATCTGCCGCGCTTCAACGGCGATCAGCTAGTCAAGGAGAAGACCGGCGGCGACCTGTTCATCCAGGCCTGCGCGAACGACGCGCAAGTCGCGTTTCACGCGGTGCGCCAGCTGTCGCGCCACGCCTACGGCGTCGCGACGATGCGCTGGGGCCAGGCCGGTTTCCTGTCGGGTCCGCGCGGACAGACGCCGCGCAACCTGATGGGCTTCAAGGACGGCACCAACAACCCGTCGACCGCGAAGCCGGAACTGATGAACCAGTTCGTGTGGGCCCGCGCCACCGACGACGCGCCGTGGATGGAAGGCGGCACCTACACGGTCGTGCGGCGCATCCGCATCACGCTCGAACACTGGGACAACACCGAGCTCGGCTTCCAGGAGCAGGTGTTCGGCCGCCACAAATACAGCGGCGCGCCGATCGGCAGCAAGCACGAGTTCGACCCGGTGGACCTGAAGGCCGAGGACAAGGACGGCAATCCGGTGATTCCGGAGAACTCGCACGTGCGTCTGTCGAATCAGGCGAGCAACAACGGCGCGCAGATTCTGCGCCGCTCGTATTCGTACAACGAAGGCACGAACTTCTATATCGAGCGCTGGCCGCCATGGCGCCAGGAAACCGAGTACGACGCGGGGCTGATTTTCATCGCGCACCAGAGCGACCCGCGTAGCGGCTTCATCCCGATCAACGAACGGCTCGCGAAGTTCGACATGATGAACCAGTTCACGACCCACGTCGGCAGCGCGATCTTCGTCGTGCCGCCGGGGGCGAAGCCGGGTTCGTATGTCGGCGCGGGGCTGTTCGAGACGTGATGCGCGCACGGACTCCCGCGCAATATCCATCAGACATCCGAAGCAAACGAAGCACGCCGGTCGCCTGGCGACCGGCCCACTCAACATAATCAGAACGGAATTCCGCAACATGGCTCATTCCTGGTTTGCCACCCGCCTGCGCGCGCTCGGCAGCGTGGCCGCGCTCTCGCTCACCGCTTTCGCGACGCTGCCGTCGGCGGCACACGCGGCATCGATCACGCTCTATAACGCGCAGCACGAGCAGGTCGTCAATCTGCTCGCCAAGGACTTCGAGAAGCAGTCCGGCATCTCGGTGAAAATCCGCAACGGCGAAGGCCCGGCGCTCGCCGCGCAGATCGTCGCGGAAGGCACGGCCTCGCCCGCCGACGTGTACTTCACCGAGAACTCGCCGGAGCTGATGCTGCTCGAGGAAAAGGGCCTGCTCGCCAAAACCGACGCAACGACGCTCGCGACCGTGCCCGCGCGCTTCAATTCGCCAAGCGGCGCATGGGTTGCCGTGACCGCGCGCGAAAGCGTGCTCGCCTACAACACGGCGAAGCTGCAACCGGCGCAACTGCCGCAGTCGGTGCTCGATCTCGCGAAGCCGGAATGGAAAGGCAAGGTCGGCATCGCGCCGAGCGACGCCGACTTCCTGCCGCTCGTGAGCGCCGTGCTCGCGCTGAAGGGCGAAGAGCAGACGCTTGCCTGGCTCAAGGGCCTGAAAACCAACTCGCAGATTTTCGACGACGACGAAGGCGTGGTCGCCGCGGTCAATCGCGGCGCGGTCGCGACCGGCCTCATCAACAACTACTACTGGTCGCGTCTGCATGCGGAGATCGGCGACGCGAAAACGCGCAGCGCGATCTATCACTTCGGCCACGGCGATGTCGGCGCGCTCGTCAACGTATCGGGTGCGGGCGTGCTGAAGTCGGCGCACAACGCGGACGGCGCGCAGAAGTTTCTCGCCTATCTGGTCGGCGAGCGCGCGCAGCAGTTGATGGCCAATAGCCACGTGATGTTCGAGTATCCGCTGCACGCGGGCGTTGCGCCGGACCCGGCGCTCAAGCCGTTCGCGGAACTGACGCCGCCCGCGCTGACGATCCAGCAACTCGGCGACGATAGCCAGGCCGGCAAGCTGCTGCGTCAGGCGGGCCTGCTGTAAATGAGCGAAGCACTGTCAGCCGGTCCGCCGGCTGTCTCCCCGCCTCCGGCGCGCATGCGTTCGCGCGCGCCGCGCGGTCTGTTCGCGGCGGCGGCACTCAGCGCTTTGCTGGTGCTGCTGCCGATTGCGTTTACGTTCTGGCGTGCCGCGAGCTTCGGCATCGGCGAAGCGCTCGATCTGATCTGGCGGCCGCTCGTCGGCGAACTGCTCGTCAACACGTTGCTGATTGCCGTTGCGACCACGCTCGTCTGCGCGGTGCTCGGCACCGCGGCCGCGTGGTTCGTCGAACGCACGTATCTGCCGGGACGCCGCGCGTGGGCCGTGCTGTGCGCCGCGCCGCTCGCGATGCCAGCCTTCATTTCGAGCTATGCCTGGGTGTCGCTGAGCGAGAACCTGCAGGACTTCAACGGCGCGCTCCTCGTGCTGACCTGCGCGTATTTTCCGCTCGTCTATCTGCCGGTTGCTGCCGCGCTGCGCGGCATGGACCCGGCGCTCGAAGAAAGCGCGCGCTCGCTCGGCTGCAACCGCTGGACCAGCTTCATGCGCGTCGTGTTGCCGCAACTGCGCCCCGCGCTGCTCGGCGGCATGCTGCTCGTCGCGCTTGGGGTGCTCTCCGAATTCGGCGCGTTTACGCTGCTGCGCTTTCGTACCTTCACGACGCAGATCTACGCCGAATTCCGCACCGGTTTCGACGGCGGCGGCGCCTCGCTGCTCGCGTGTCTGCTCATCGTCATCTGTCTCGCCGTGCTCGCGTTCGAGTTTCGCGTGCGCGGCGCGGCGCGCTACGAGCGCGTCGATCGCGGCACGCGCCGCGCGGTGCTGCGCTATGAACTCGGCGCATGGCGCTGGATCGTCGTCGTGGGCTTCGCGCTGCTCACGCTCGCGACGCTCGGCGTGCCGCTCGGCATGATCGGCTTCTGGCTCACGCAGCCGGGCGCGGCTGCCGTCACGCCCGCCGACGTATCGCCGGAACTGCTGTGGAACGCGACGCTGTCGTCGCTCGGCTTCGGCCTCGCCGCCGCCGCGCTAACCACGCTGCTCGTGGTGCCGCTCGCGTTTCTGCTGGTGCGCTATCCGACGCGTTGCGCGACGCTGTTCGAGCGCAGCGTGTTTCTCGCGCAAGGCGTGCCGGGACTCGTGATCGCGCTCGCGATCGTCTCGCTCGCGGTGCATGCGCTGCAGCCGCTCTATCAGAGCGCGACGCTGCTGGTCGTCGCGTATGCGATCCTGTTCATGCCGGTCGCGCTCGTCAGCGTGCGCGCCGCGTTCATGCAGGCGCAGCCGCGTCTCGAGGAAACCGCGCGCGCACTCGGCCTGAACTGGCCGCAAACGCTCCTGCGCGTGATCCTGCCGCTCGCCGGTCCGGGCCTCGGTGCGTCGGCGGCGATGGTGTTCATCTCGGTCGTCACCGAACTGAACGCGACGCTGCTGCTCTCGCCGCTCGATACGCAAACGCTCGCGACCCAGGTCTGGGCCGACACCTCGACGATGGCATTCGCCGCGGCCGCGCCGTACGCGGCGCTGCTCACGGGCATTTCGCTGCTCGCCTCGGGACTGCTGTTCGCGCTGTTCGGCCGCTCGGCCCTGCTCGGCGAGCGCGCTTGAACCATTTGAGCCATCGCCGGCCTTTATCTTCGGACTCCATCGGATTTTCATGAGCGAACTTCGTATCCGCGGACTGCGCAAATCGTTCGACGGCCACGCGGTGCTGCACGGCATCGATCTGTCGGTCGAGCGCGGCACCCTGCTCGCGCTGCTCGGTCCGTCGGGCAGCGGCAAGACGACGCTGCTGCGTCTGCTGTGCGGCTTCGAGCGCACGGACGGCGGCAGCGTCGAGATCGACGGACGGCGCGTGGCCGGCGACGGTCTGCACGTGCCGTCGGAACAGCGCCGCATCGGCTACGTGCCTCAGGAAGGCGCGCTGTTTCCGCATCTATCGGTCGCGGACAACATCGTGTTCGGCCTGCCGCGCACGCAGCGCCGCGCGCGCCATCGCGTCGCCGAATTGCTCGAACTCGTGGGTCTGCCGGCGCATTTCGGCGAGCGCGCGCCGCAGCAATTGTCGGGCGGTCAGCAGCAGCGCGTCGCGCTGGCCCGTGCGCTCGCGCCGGCACCGACGCTGGTGATGCTCGACGAGCCGTTCTCGTCGCTCGATGCGGCGCTGCGCGTCGAGACGCGCCAGGCGGTCGCGAGCGCGCTCGCCGCAGCGGGAGCGACGGCGGTGCTGGTTACGCACGATCAGTCCGAGGCGCTGTCGCTCGGGCATGAAGTTGCGGTGCTATGGAACGGCCGGCTGATCCAGACCGCGACGCCCGAGGCGCTGTACCGGCGGCCCGTGACGCGCGAGCTTGCGTCGTTCGTCGGCGAGGCGGTGTTGTTGCCGGGCGTGGCGCAGCAGGACCGCGCGAGTTGCGAGCTTGGCGATCTCACGCTGGCCGCGCCGCTCGCGTCCAGCGGCCATGGCGCGGTCGACGTGATGCTGCGGCCCGAGCAGATCCGCCTGCTGCGTGCCGGCGAAGCCGCGCGTGACGGTGCCGCGCATGATGCGCTCGTCACCGAGGTGATCTTTCAAGGGCAGGACGCGAGCGTCGCGCTGCAATTGCAGTCCGCCACGCGGACGATGGTGCGCGCACGCGTGCCCGGTTATCTGTGTCCGCAGCCGGGGGAACGGGTACGGCTAACGGTCGAGGGCGAGGTGACGGCTTATCCGCGTGATTAGGTAAGGCTGCGTATAAAGCGCCACCTGCAAGAGCTACCTTAAGGGCTACCTATAAGGCACGGCGTAAAAGGTCCGCGCGGAACCGCGCCCTAGCGCAACGACAGATCCTGCACCATCTGCTGCGCCAGATAATCGCAGGTCGGCCGGTCCGATTTCGCGCTACGCGCGACCACGATTTCGAGCGGTGCGATCTTCGGCAGCCCTTGCGCCTCGCCGAGCATCGCGAGCCGCGGCGGCACGCTGCAACGCGTCAGCGCGATCACCGACAAACCCGCGTCGACGGTCGCGACGAGTCCCATCAGGCTCGCGCTGCTGAACGCCGCGCGATAGCGGATACGCGCGCCGTCGAGCGCGGCCAGCGTGTGCTGACGCGCGACGCAGCCCGGCTCGTAGAGTCCCACCGGCAACGGCGACGCCTTCAGCACCGCCGTATCGGCCGACGCGCCCACCCACACCATCGGTTCGCTGCGCACGAATTCGCCGCGCAGCTTGCGGTCGCGCGTGACGAATGCGAGGTCGATCTTGTTGTCGGCGAGCATCGGCGCAAGCGCGGTACTTTGCGCGCAGACGATCTCGATCTCGACGCGCGGGTACAGCGTCGCGAAACGCCGCAACACCGGCGAGAGCAAGGACGACACGTAATCGTCCGGCGCGCCGAGCACGACGCGCCCGGTCACCTCGGGCCGCACGATCGCCGCCCACGCCTCTTCCTGCAACGCGAGCGCGCGCCGCGCGTATTCGAGCAGCGTATTGCCGGGCCGCGTCAGCGACAGGTTGCGCGTGTTGCGCGCGAACAGCGTCGTGCCGAGCATCGCTTCGAGCCGCTTGATCTGCATGCTGACGGCCGCCTGCGAGCGATGCACGCTCGCCGCCGCCTTCGTGAAGCTGCCCGCTTCCACGACCGCGACGAAGCTGCGCAACAGATCGACGTCGAATTCAGGGTTCACGATTTATCAATCCAGCTTATGGGATTGCTCAATTTAATTCGTTTGCGATGAGGCCGCAAGCGGCGCAATACTCGGGCTCATCACCCTGATTCACGACCCTATGGAGCCGCTTCGCATGTCCCTCAGCCAACGTCAACAAGGCGCGCTCACGCTCGCGAGCGGCGGATTGCTGATGGGCACGCTCGGCGTGTTCGTCGAGGAAGCGCGGCTCGATGCGCTCACGCTCGTGTTCTTTCGCTGCCTGTTCGGCTTTCTGTCGCTGGCCGCGTATTGCGCATGGCAGGGCTTTTTCACGCGCGCGCAATTCACGCGGCGTACGGTCGCGCTTGCGCTGATTTCAGGCGTACTGATGGTCACGCAGTGGGTCGGTTTCTTCGATGCGATTCATCGCACGAGCATCGCGGTCGCGACAGTCGTGTTTCATGTGCAGCCGTTCTGGGTCGTGCTGATCGGCGCGGCGCTTTTCAACGAGCGGCTCGGCGCGGACCGGCTCGGCTGGATCGCCACCGCGTTCGTCGGACTCGTGCTCGCCTCGGGCGTCGCGGCCAGCGGCAACCTGCAAGGCCACACGAGCTATCTGATCGGTCTCGGCGAGGCGCTGTTCGGTTCGCTGCTGTACGCGAGCGTCACGCTGATCGCGAAGAGCCTTGGTGAGTTGCGCCCGCATCTGCTGACGCTCGCGCAGTGCGCGGTCGGCGTGGTGTGCCTGCCGCTTATTGCACCGCTCATCGCGCCATTGACGCTCGCGCATATCGGCCCGTTGCAATGGTTCTGGCTGATCGGCATGGGCGTGCTGCATACGGGGCTGTCGTACGTGCTGATCTACGGCGCGCTGCCGAAACTGAGCACGCCTGTGATCGCGGTGCTGCTGTTCGTGTATCCGCTCACCGCGATCGTCGTCGATGCGCTCGTGTATCACCGCGCGCTGTCGCTGCCGCAACTCGCGGGCATGGTGCTGATCGTCGCGGCGAGTCTCGGTGTCAATCTCGGCTGGCCGCTGCTGTCGCTCTTGCATTCGGGCGGGCGGCGGCCTCACGCGGAGTGAGGCGCGCCAGCCTCGCCGTCGCCAGCCACCGCGCTCGTGCCGCCCCGCCGCCGCATCGGCTTCGCATGCCGCTCGATCAGGCGCGGCAACAGGCAGAACGCGCACAGCAGCGCGCCGATGACGATCCGCGTCCACCACGAACTGAGCGTGCCGTGCGTGCGTGTGGTACGTGCCATTCATGCCGCGGTCCGGCTGCCCCGCTTCAAATGCGGATGGGATCATGGACCTCGCTCGCCTGGCAAGGCGTGGGTCGGCAGGCTCAGGGGCTCGCCGACGAAAAGAGACCGCCCGCTGCCGAAGCAGCCCGGGCGGTCAGGTAGCACCACTGGAGAAACCGGTTCGCTCTGTCCGTACTGCGCGCCTCCCGTGCGCCGGCCGTGGCATCGTCCGGCGCCGGTCGGTGAGCGGGGAACGCCGTCGCGCTCCCGCCCATGTCGCGTCAGTATTTACGCTTCGGCAGCGTCTCCGCGGCCACGCTCATCGGGAACACGGTCTCTTCCGTGACGATGCGCTTGGGCAACTGCTTGCCGGCCACGATGTCCTTCACGGCCGTCATCAGCTGCGGCCCGAGCAGCGGGCTGCATTCGACGTCGACGTTCATCTTGCCCCCGGCCATCGCCTGGAAGCCGCCCTTGGTTGCGTCGAACGACACGACGGCGATGTCCTTGCCCGGATGCATGCCGGCTTCTTCCATCGCCTGGATCGCGCCGAGCGCCATGTCGTCGTTATGCGCATAGACGACGTTGATCTTGTTGCCGTAGGTCTTGGCGAACGCTTCCATCACCTGCTTACCGCCGGCGAGCGTGAAGTCGCCGCTTTGCGACGCGATGATCTTGAACTTCGGATCGTTCTTGATGACTTCCATCAGACCCGCATGGCGATCGTTGGCCGGCGCCGAGCCGACCGTGCCCTGCAGTTCGGCGATATTGATCGGCCCCTTGTCGTTCTTGTAGTGCTCCTCGAGCCAGCGGCCGCCGCGCCGTCCTTCTTCGAGGAAGTCCGAACCGATCATCGTCACGTAGAGCGACGGGTCTTTCACGTCGACGTTGCGGTCGGTCAGGATCACCGGAATGTTCGCGGCCTTCGCTTCGCGCAGCACCGGTTCCCAGCCCGATTCGACGACCGGCGAGAACGCGATCACGTCGACTTTCTGCGCAATATACGAGCGGATCGCCTTGATCTGGTTTTCCTGTTTCTGCTGTGCGTCGGAGAATTTGAGCTTGATGCCGGCATCCGCCGCCGCCGATTTCACCGATTCGGTATTGGCCGTACGCCATGCGCTTTCCGCGCCGACCTGTGCGAAACCGAGCGTAATCTGCTTGCCTTCGGCATGAGCGCCGGACGTCGCCAACGTCAGCGCACCGAGACTCGCGGAAAGTGCAAGCGCGCCCAGAGCGCGACACGCGGCACGTCGTCTATTCGCCATGACTGTCTCCTGATTGTTGTGTAGACGACCCAGCGACCTGTCCAGCCCTCGCGGCCCTCACGGTGCGCGGATCGTGATGTAGCGTACTGTGCGACGCGTTAACCGTCCAATCATATGATTCGCGTCGTCGATATCAATTTTGGTATAGCGCGCGGGTCGGTATATTGAGTCGGCGCACGGTCATTCGCGGAATTACCGTGGCGCGACTCCCGGCACGATCCAGCGAAACGTCAGATTGATGCGCTCGCCGCTCACGCCCGGCTCCTTCGGCACCCGGTGGCGCCACTCGGCCTGCGTGTCGCCCTTCATCACGAGCAGGCTGCCGCCCTTCAGCGAGAACGACTGCATGCGGCCGCTGCGGTTGTGCCGCAGATCGAACGTGCGCGCGACGCCGAGACTGACCGACGCGATCACCGGCCGGCTGCCGAGTTCGCGCTCGCGGTCGGCGTGCCAGCCCATGCTGTCGGTGCCGCTGCGGTAGCGGTTCAGCAGCACGCTGTTAAAGCGCACGCCGCTCGTCGACTCGGCGGCGGCCTTCAGTTCGGCGACCGCGGGCGTCCACGCTTGCGGCACGTTGCGGATGCCCGAGTAGACGTACACGGCATCCGGCTCGCCCTGCCACGCGGTCAGACGCGGCAACGCGACACGGCCGGCCGCCGTGCCCATCATGTCCTGGCGCCACTCCACCTCGCCGATCAGCCGCGCGAACCGTTGCGCGGCATCGGCCGGCGCGAGCCAGTCGGGATACCAGTCGACGTCGGGCGTCGGCAGGTCGTCGAAAAGATCCGTCATCGATAGGTTGGCTTCGAGTTGAATGCGGGCGGGTGCATGAAAACCCCGGCTATTATGGCGGCAAGCATGACGACAACGCGTGCCCGCCGACGCCCGCGCCTTGCTCTGTCATTCGACGCGGTATGCCGCGCCCTTCCCCGGCTCGTTTTCCTTCGCACGGAGCAGGCTCATGATTCTTTCCGACCAGGCGCTCGATCAGCTCTTTCGCGAAGCGCGCACGCACAACGGCTGGCAAAACAAACCGATCGACGATGCCGTGCTGCACCAACTCATCGAACTCGTGCTGCTCGGCCCGACCTCGGCCAATTCGAGCCCGGGCCGCTTCGTGTTCGTGAAGACGCCCGAAGGCAAGGAAAAGCTGCGCCCGGCGTTATCGGCGGGCAATCTCGAGAAGACGATGGCCGCGCCGGTCACGGTGATCGTCGGCACGGATATGGCGTTTTACGAGTATCTGCCGAAACTCTTTCCACATGCGGATGCGCGCAGCTGGTTCGTCGGCAACGAGCGCGCGATTGCCGGTACCGCGTTTCGCAACTCGACGCTGCAAGGCGGCTATCTGATTCTCGCGGCCCGCGCGCTCGGCCTCGATACGGGTCCGATGTCGGGCTTCGATGCGGCCAAAGTCGACGCGGTGTTCTTCGCGGGCACGACCGTGAAGGCGAACTTCCTGATCAATCTCGGTTACGGGGATGCGTCGAAGCTGTTCCCGCGCAGCCCGCGTTTTTCATTCGACGAAGCGGCGCGGATTGTTTGAGGCGCGAGGCGCGTTGAAGCATTTGTTGTGAGCGTGTGCGCTGTGAGCACGTGTGTTGTGGCGCGCTGCGGTATGTCGCTGTTGCATGGCCGTTTGTCGCTGTGAGCGGACGACGTGTCTCGCGCATGGTGCGGCGCGCAAAGCGACGACACAGCGGACGGCGGGGCGAGTAGCGCTTCGTGCACCGTTGATTGGCCTCGCTCAGGTCATCATCGCGATATAAAACACCACCGTGCCGATCAGCGCGCCGACGAAGCAGAAGCCTTCGTCGGCTTCGTCGCCGCTCGAGCGCAGCCATGCGCCGACCGCACCGAACAACCCCGCGATACCGAGCGCGACGCTCACCATCACCACATAGAACAGCGCGTCCTTGCCCAGCTGCGAGAAGTCGATGTCGCGCACGCCGAGGTAGAGTGCGATTGCCATCAGCGAGATGCCGACCAGCGGCAGCATCACGTGACTGCCCTCGTGCCCGACGCGATGTACATGATGAGGATGCGCGTCGTGCGCGTGGTGTACGTGGTGGAACAGATGGCCCGATTTGAGCAGCTTCATGGTGCGTCCCCCCCGACCGATCTCTTTCCCGGCGACAGAACCAGCCGTGCCCCCCTCGCGCGACCCACGCGGCAAGCTCTGCCGTGACCTTGCAATGCCGCTGCCGTGACCGGAGACAGGCTGGTTTGTTTCAAGAATAGTCCACGCGCGAATACAATTCAAAGCCCATTTAATTAACTTGCCTGGACATTAAAATGCGGCGCGGGTGGGCATACGAATGGCCGGTCGTCGGGTATTTAGCGAGCCCGTGTCTGTAGATGTGCCGTGGAGATAGATGCCCTGAACATATCGCGAGGCGGTGCCGGGCATATGTGCCGCGTGCCGCAAGGGCACGTGCTTCGCTCATGATCGGCCGAGGATCCGCCCATGATTTGCACGACTTTCGCGGCGTCGGCAAAGGCTCGGACATGCCGGTAGAATGATTCGCCGCGTTCGCGAATCCCGTGCGTGCGTCGCCCGTCAACCGATTGCCGCTGCGCCTTCGCCCCTTCCCGCCTCGATCTTCTCTATGCGTCTTTCATCGTTTTTAGTTCGCCTGATCCTGATTGGCATCCTGATGCATCTCTACGTCGGCGTGCGCCTGATTCCCGCTCTGCCGATCGACACCGCCGGCCGCTGGCTGTGCGTGCTGTGGCTCGTCGCTTTGGTCTTCCTGATTCCGCTCGGCATGATGGCGCGCCGCATCAAGCGCCAACCGCTCGGCGACCGGCTCGCGTGGATCGGCTTGCCCGCAATGGGCTTCTTCTCGTCGCTGCTCGTGCTGACGTTTGCGCGCGACCTCGTGCTCGCTTCGCTGCTTGCGGTCGATGCGATCTGGCCGAACACATTGGCGCTCGCGCATTGGCGCGCCGGCTCGGCGGCGGCCGTGCCGGTACTTGCGTTGATCTCGACGCTGATCGGCTTCTTCAACGCGCGCCGTCGCGCGCGCGTGGTAACGATCGACGTGCCGATCAACGATCTGCCGCCCGCGCTCGAGGGCTTCACGATCGTGCAGATCAGCGACATCCACGTCGGCCCGACGATCAAGGTGCGTTACGTCGACGCCATCGTCGATGCGGTGAACCGCTTGAAACCCGATCTGATTGCCGTGACCGGCGACATAGTCGACGGCAGCGTGCCGCGACTGAGCCGACATACGCAGCCGTTGTCGCGGCTCACTGCACGGCATGGCGCGTTTCTCGTCACGGGCAATCACGAGTACTACTCCGGTGCGAACTCGTGGATCGACGAATTCCGTCGCCTCGGCCTGAACGTGCTGCTCAACGAACACGTCGTGGTCGATCACGAAGGCGCACGCGCCGTGATTGCCGGCGTCACCGATTACTCGGCGGGCCATCATGATCCCGCGCATCGCAGCGACCCGGTTGCGGCGCTCGCCGGCGCGCCTCGCGACGTGCCGCTCAAGGTATTGCTCGCACACCAGCCGCGTTCCGCCGAAGCCGCCGCGGCGGCCGGCTTCACGCTGCAGCTATCGGGCCACACGCACGGAGGCCAATTCTTCCCGTGGAATTTCTTCGTGCGATTCCAGCAGCCGTTTACGGCGGGCCTCGCGCGCCTGAACGGACTGTGGGTCTACACGAGCCGCGGCACCGGCTATTGGGGACCGCCGAAGCGGCTTGGCGCGCCTTCTGAAATCACACGTTTGCGGCTCGTGCCGGGTGGGCCGGGTTGAGTTCCGGGTAAGGCTCGTCGAATCGTGCCGCATCGGAGCGCATGAGCATATGCCAGCGGATGAAATAGCAAGCTCAAAAAAGAAAAACGTAATGCACGGGGTGAGCGTTATTCTCGAATACCCGGACGGTATTGTTCAATGAACAGCGTCAATATTCGGAGTCGCAACTAATATCGCCGCCTCTTCACAACGCCACCGCCAATACCTGGTTGAAAGCCGTTGCGCAGAACCTGTACCGTGCGTTCGAGGCTTGACCAGGCGTTGTGCAACCGCCTAAAATTCGCCCACTTCAATTAACCGGAACCACGATCTTGGACAGTAGCAGTAGTACTTGCCGAGCTTCGCTTCGCCCGATCGCCTGATCGGCAGGATTTCCGCGTCAGTCTTTCTGTCGCCGTCCTGCTTCCTGGCTCGACGGCGCACGTCGCTTTTTTTCGCTCACTTTTTGTGTTGCCCGTGCAGCGCGCTTGCGTTCGCGTGCTTTGCCATGCATGACTACGGTCGTCCTTCAAACCGGCGACGGTAGACGACGCGCGGCTGTCACGCGTAGGCTTCACACTGCGCCAACCGCGCGGCAACCACACGCCAACCTTTCTGAACGATGACACTCGATTTCTTCCTGCGGCTTCTCACCGCGTTCGCCTGCGGTGTCGCCATCGGCCTCGAACGGCAGATACGGCAGCGCAATGCCGGGCTGCGTACGATCACACTGGTCGCGAGCGGTGCGTGCCTGTTCGTGACGCTCGGCGTGCTGACCGGCAACGGCGTGAGCGGCATTACGCAGATCGCCGCCTATGTGGTGTCCGGCGTCGGCTTCCTCGGCGGCGGCGTCATCATGCGCGACAAGGGCTCCATTCAGGGGATCAACACGGCAGCCACGCTGTGGTGCTCAGCGGCGGTCGGTGTGTTGAGCGGCGCGGGACATTACGGGCCGGCGCTCGCGGGCACCGTGATCGTGCTGCTGACCAACACCCTGCTGCGCGAAGTCAGCCGCATGATCAACTCGACGCCGGTTTCAAACGCCGATCTCGTGCGCGAGTACATGCTGACGATCGTCTGCCTCGAAGCCGACGAGATCCACATTCGCACCGCGATCTCCAACTCGATGTACTCGGCGCCGCTGTCGTTCCAGAGCTTGATGAGCGAAGATGTCGAGAACGAATCGGGGCGCATCCGCGTAACGGCGACGCTCAAGATGCATCCGAAGGATCAATCGAAGCTCGAACAGATGGCAAGCCGCCTCAGCATGGAAAAGAGCGTCTCCAGCGTCAGCTGGACGGCCCGGGAAGTGGAGCCGACCCCCGAGTGAACCGCAGCGCGTCGATCCCCTTTATTGGCGCACATCGTCTACACTTAACTTGCTGAAGATTCAGACAATGTTAATTCAGTGTCCTGAACATGGACTGCCCCATAACCTTCGACTAAGCTCTATCACCGTGATTTTTTCACACTCAACCATGGAGTCTCGAATATGGAACACGGCGTCATTGCATGGCTCATCATCGGCGCGATCGCAGGCTGGCTCGCGGGTGTACTCGTCAGAGGCGGCGGCTTCGGTCTGATTGTCGACATCATCGTCGGGATTGTCGGCGCGTTCATCGGCGGATGGCTCGCCGGCGTACTGCATATCTCGCTCGGCGGCGGCTGGATCGGCTCGATCATTACCGCCGTGATCGGTGCGGTCATTCTGCTGTTTATCATCCGGCTCATCCGACGAGGCTCTTGAGCCAGGCATCTGATGTCCTGAAGCGCCAGCTGGTTTTTCCCGCTGGCGCTTTTTCTTTTCAGAGCCAACGGGCAGGCGAATCGCTTCGGGATGGGGGCCGGCTTGCTGTATGCGAAGGACAAGCCGGTTGCGATAACTTGCGAATTCGCTGAATACCTGCATTGGCCAATAGCGTGACTGATGTGCTGGTAGCGAACGCAACCTTACCAGTAGCCAGTAGCCAGTAGCCAGTAGCCAGTAGCCAGTAGCCAGTAGCCAGTAGCCAGTAGCCAGTAGCCAGTAGCCAGTAGATCGACTATCGAGTCCTGTAGGACTTCAGAACAAATTTCCTAGCAGGCATCGAAAGGTGCATAGACAAAATCAGTCAACAACCAATACGAATGAAGTACAGATAGTTCGGGATGCGTTGCAGGTCGTGACGTTTACGCGGTCCGCGTGTACTGCGTGCTGCATGCCTCACGCGAGCCATGTGGCCGAGCGTACTGAAACGAGTGCGTGCTCGAGTGCTGGCCTGCCGAGTCGTTCGAAGAGTTGCGCCAGATCGTCACAAGCGTGCTCGCTAACGTTGCACCAGCAAGGTTGAAGGACATTGCATAAGCAGAGCGTTCTACTTCGCTGCACACATATATCACAAAGCGATGTATTTCGAGCAAAACGCATATTCAATGTAAATATCACGTCAAAGCATGCTCCACGTGTCTCCACGCCTCCTCTGTACAGGCTTATGATGTACCAACCGAGACCTTACGCATCACGAGTGTCCAATCCAGCATACGCCGGTTTTTCCGCTTCACGGCCGGGGGATTGTGGAGAACGCGGGCGGCATGACGCCCGGGTCCGTTCGAACGCTGCGGCTTCGGGATCCGGCGGCGTATCCCTGACGCCGTAAACGGCCGGACCCCGGCACTCAGGTCGAGAAGCCGGGGTCCGTGTTACAGCATGAGGAGCCTGACGATTACCTACTTTCACACGGGCAATCCGCACTATCATCGGCGTGGAGTCGTTTCACGGTCCTGTTCGGGATGGGAAGGGGTGGGACCGACTCGCTATGGTCATCAGGCATGACGGG